>JBBQSR010000586.1:0-2610 GCA_038234855.1 Ktedonobacterales bacterium
CGCGAACCTGGCGGCGGACTTCCCCACGACGGCGGGCTATAACCTGGCCGAACTGCACAAAGAGGGCGGCGAGAGCGCGCCGATCCTCGACAGCAAGGGCAATGTGACGGGGCACAAGGCCGTCACGGTGACGAGCTTCATCGCGGTCGAGCCGTCGGTCATCTCGCAGTTCCTCGCGCTGGCCGGGCCGATCACCATCGGCGCGCCCTACAACGAACGGGTGACGGCGGATAACCTGCAAGAGCGCATCCATTACTATCAGTTGACGAACGCGGGGCGCAAGGTGGGCACCACGGTCGGCTCGGGCGACACCGTCTCTTCCGCGAATAAGCGGTTCACCGCGCTCATCGCCAAGGCCATCCAGGCGCGCATCAAGACGCTGCCCAAAGAGGTGCTGCTGCAATATCTCAGCCAGCTCGTCGACGACCTGCACACCAAGGACATCCAGATCGCCTTTAGCGACCCCAAGGCGGAAAACTTTCTGCGCAACTACCAGATCTCGTCCGAGATGTACCTGGGCAGCGCCGACGCGTTAGCCATCAACAACACGAACATCAGCGGCAACAAGGCCAGCCAATATCTGCACGAGGGCATCACCGATCAGGTGCAGCTTGACAGACAGGGCGGCGCGACGCACAACCTGACCATCGACTACACCTGGGCACCGCCGCCGATTCAGGACGGCACGATCGCCGACGAAGTCTATAACGTGCTGTACAACGCGGATTCGTACAACAACTTTGGCCTGTTTTATCGGCAATATACGCGCGTCTACACCGCCGCGCAGCCGCGCGAGCAGGGGGCGACGGGCTGGCAGTTCGGCGGGGTCGACCACTTCATCAGCGATGTGCCCAGTCGTGGGATGTTGGGGGCGTACTACATCTTGCAGGGTGACGCGACGACGCACCCCGTCTCGTGGAGCGTCCCCAAGGTGACGCTGAGTTGGTACGTGCCGAATGTCTATAAGCCCGGCAAGACCTATGAACTGCACTTCGGGCGTCAGGCGGGCACCTCGCAGAGCCTGAGCGTCACGGTCAGCCCGCCGACCTGCACCAAGGGCGCGGCACACGCCTTCACCCGCGATCTGGTGACGACCGATGTCACCTTCACCCTGCCCGTCGCCGCCTGTTAGAGCGCTGACGGACGAACGACGCACGACACCCCATGGCCCCACCATGCGTGGAGCGGGGTGTCGTGCGTCGTCATGCTGGACGCCACGCCAGCCTACGGGAAGAACTTCGGCACGTTGACGGTGTAGAAATCCGCTTCCAGATATTCCAGAAGCAGCGCGAAGTTGAGGATGTCGAGGTCGTTCGCGGGGGCCTTCGAGGGGTCGCCGCCGCCATTCAGGCTGGCGATGAAGGGTGATGCCGCCGCGACGACCTGGGCCAGCGTCAGCGGTTTGTCAAAGGCACCATTGGGGCTGATGGGCGTGTTCAGCAGCACATCCACGAAACCCGCGTGGCGCGCCTCGATGGTGAGGATGCCGCCCGCCGCGCTCAGATACGCCTTGCTAGAGATGAGGGGCGCAGCCAGCAGATACGCGCCGACGCCCGTGTTTTCGAGCGCCTGCGAGGTCTGGGCGAAGGTCATGATGTCGGGCTGCTCCAGCTTCTGAAAGGTCGGCTTGGGGCGCGCGTTGACCCCCAACGCCTGCTTCAAGAAGGTGACGTGCGCGGTCTCGTCATTCATGATCTCGGTGAAGGCGGTTTTGTTGTCGCTCAGTTGCTTCAACGAAGCGAAGGTTGACGTGTTGGTCGCGGGCGTGGTCGAGCTGGTGCCACTGGTGCTGCTGGTGCCACACGCGACCAACAGGCCGAGCGGCGCGGCCACCGCCGCCGTCACGACGGAACGCTGAATGAGGGAACGACGTGAAAATCCACCCTTGGGTTGGGTATCGTTTTGTACTGTCGCCATGAGAGAGAGTCCCTTTCGCTGACGCCGCCGTTGTTGGGTATGTGTACCAGACGGCGTTGATGATCGAGATGTTGTCAGAGTGCGTGGACCGCGCGATCCACCCGCCCACACGCTTCACTGCAGAGCGATGCGCCGTTTTGGGCGACTCGTAAGGGATTACACACCATCCCTAAGCGCCGGATGAATTTTGGCGATACCGCGAAAAATTCATCCGAATCGACCGTCGGGGTGTATTCGTCACGTGCGCACGCCTATCGCGCTCTTCAGAAGAAACGGGCGCGGGTCAGGGGCCGCCCCGTATACACGCCATCGCCGCAACTGGATGAATTTTCGGCGTCATGGCGAAATATTCGCCCGACTTCGCTTCGCGCCGTGTAGGGTACCAATGTCTGGGGCACGACCGCCCCCGAGAAACGCACACAGAAAGTGGGGATTCCCCCTATGCCATTCATCGGACATCTGCCAGAGTTGATCATCGTCGTCGCACTCGCCTTGCTGATCTTTGGCCCCAAGCGCCTACCCGACATGGCGAATTCCGTCGGCACCGCGATCAAAGAGTTTCGCAAGACCATGAGCGAGGTCACAGAGTCACATCCGGCCAAGCCACCCGTCCAACAGTTGGCCTCCGCCGAAACCCCCATCGAAGCCGAAGCCCAGGTGCACTAAGGCATCGTCCTTGGGCAGGGACGGCGG
>JBBQSR010000587.1:0-2607 GCA_038234855.1 Ktedonobacterales bacterium
GCGTTCGAGGGCCTGGGCGGTGTCGCGTGGCAGCCCCAGCGTGTTGCATGCGAAATCATTGCCCGACCCAGCGGGAATGATGCCCAGTGGCACCCGTTGCTTGGCGGCGAGCAGGCCATTGACCACCTCGTTGATCGAGCCATCGCCGCCGACGATGACGACGCCGCGCCCCGCCTCCGCCGCCATGCGCGCGAGATCGCAGGCCGCGCCGCGCCGCGTGGTTTCGACGTATTCAGCGCCCTCGGCCTCTGCGCGCGGGCGCACGAGCTGGCGAAACCGCTGCATGTTGCCCCGGTTCGCGGCGGGGTTGAGGATGACGATGGGCGGCGCGGACGGCGATGTCTGCATGGTTCAGGCTCCCCCTCGTATGGATGAGATGTGGCCTGATTGTATCATCCCCCTGCAACTGGCTACCAACTTTCCCGGCGGGGCGAACATCATAAGAGTTCGACCGTTTTTCGTGAGCGCTCATCCGCAACGCCGCCAGCGAGGACAGGGCAACCGACGGGAAGCGCCGTAGCCCTCACGAGGCAAGCTACCCTCATGCCGAGGTCGTTGATGCGAAGAGGCGCCTTGCTCATCGGCGGGGATGGTTAGGGCGTCCAGCCCAGCACTGACAGCGCGGCTATCGCGGCGTCGTGCAGTTGCGCATGCCCAGTGTCGCGTGCCCGGATGAGCGCGGGAATGGTCCGTGGAGCGCCTAACGCCCCCAGCAGGCGGCACGCCTCGACCTGCATGATGTATTCGCCACAGGTCAAGTTATCGGCGATGAGCGTTGGCACCGCCTGTGAATCGCCACTGGCACCCAGTTGCTGAATCGCCTCGGCGCGGTTGGGACCACTCAGCGCTGCAATCGAGTGCGCGAGGGAAGCGGTGGGGTCAGGGGTCATCAGAAAAGCTCCTTCTAGCATCATCTCATGTTGTGATAAAGCGGTGCTTCGTCCCTAAAGGTAGGGACCGCAACCAGACAAGCATCATAGAGAGGATACCTCATCGCAGAATGAACCGACACCCCTTTTGCCAATGCTCGAACACCCCCTCTACACAGCGTGCCGAGGAGTGATGGGAATGAGCAGGTGCGCCGTGCAGCGAAAATCAGGGAACTCATTCCCTTAGTCTGACGCGATCGCCATGCGTTCTGCATAGGGAGATGGTTTCTATGCCTCACCTAAGCAGGGGCGCATCGCCCGCCAGCGCATTCTGGCCAATTTCCTTGCTGTGCCAGCCCTACGAACCGTGCATCCTGCACAGATCGCGCGACGTGCTGCCGCCGCGCGATATACTGCGAAAGAACGTATCAATGAAGGATGGCTGAGCCGTGTACCTCGAATCGCTACACCTGACGGACTATCGCAATTACGCCGATGAGCGGCTGGCCTTTGGGCCGGGGCGCTTCATCGTGGCGGGCGATAACGCGCAGGGCAAGTCGAACCTGTGCGAGGCCATCCGCATGCTGGCGACGATGCGATCTTTCCGCGCGGGGACGGACCGCGAACTGGTGCGCTGGGGCGCGCCCGGCCACTTCGCGCGCCTAGCGGCGGCGGTGGAGCGCGCGGGCGGGCCACTGAAGCTGGAGATCGTCATCAGCGCGCCACCAGGGCCAGACGACCCCGATGGTTTGTGGGCCAACGACCCAACGGTAGCGGACGGCACGCCACCTGGGCTGCCCCCCCCGCCGCTGCCGCCGGGGATGGCCCGCGCGACGGGCAAGCGCATCCGCGTGGATGGCGCGGCGCGGCGGGCCATCGACTGCGTGGGGCTGGTGACGGTCGTGCTCTTCGAGCCAGCGGATCTCGATCTGGTCATCGGCGGGCCAGCGGGGCGACGGCACTTCATGGATGTGACGCTGTGCCAGATCAGCCGCAGCTATTGCCGCGCGCTCACACAATATCAGCGCGTGGTGACGCAGCGGGGCGCGCTGCTGCGGCGCATCCGCGACAACCAGGACGACCCCTCCGCGCTGAGCTATTGGGATCGGCAACTAGCGGAGTTAGCCGTGCCGATCATCACCGAGCGATCCGGCCTCATTACCCGCTGCAATCCCCGCGCGGATGAGGTGGCGCTACGGCTGGGTGGGCGCGGCTTGCGGCTCGATTACCAGCCCTCGCACGCTGTCGATGCTGAGCAGCCCACCCCCGAAGCGGTCGATGCCTTCCTGGCGCAATTGGCGACGCTGCGGCGGCGCGAACTGGCGCAGGGGGTGAATCTGCTGGGGCCGCACCGCGACGACCTGGCCTTCATGGAAGGTCCGGTGAACCTGGGCACCTATGGCTCGCGCGGCCAACAGCGCGGCGCGGCGCTGGCCCTGAAATTGGCCGAACTGGAAGCCATCGAGAGCGAGACGGGTGACCAGCCCATCCTCGTCTTAGACGACGTGCTGAGCGAGCTGGACCCCACCCGCCGTGCCGCGCTGCTGGAAGCGACGAGCGAGATCAAGCAAGTGATCCTCACCACCGCCGAGCCAGAGGCGTTGCCGCCAGATTTCACCGCCGACGCGACCTGGCTGCGGTTGCGGGCGGGCGCGCTGCTGCCGGAGGTCGCGCCATGACGCAGATCCTCTTGATCGAGGACGCGGACGCGCTGGCCACCGCCGTCGCGCGCGAACTG
>JBBQSR010000588.1:0-2606 GCA_038234855.1 Ktedonobacterales bacterium
ATCTGGTGCCCAGCCGCGTCTGGCCCGGCGAATTCTACGCGCTGCCCCAGGCTCCCCAGCAGTTCAAGCAACTGCTAATGGTCGCGGGGTTGGACCGCTACTTCCAGATCGCCCGCTGCTTCCGCGACGAAGACCTCCGCGGCGATCGCCAGCCCGAATTCACCCAACTCGACCTCGAAATGAGCTTCGTCGAGGAAGCCGACGTGATGGATACGGTGGAAACGCTGGTCGTCGGCCTCATCCAGACCTTCACCGACAAAAAGATCCAGCAGTTGCCATTGCCGCACATCCAATACGCCGACGCGATGGAGCGGTACGGCATCGACCGGCCCGACATGCGCTTCGGTCTGCCATTGCGGTCGCTGGGCGATCTGGCGCTGCTGGGTGACTTCCGCGCCTTCAAGGAAACGGCGGCGAATGGTGGCATCGTCAAGGGCCTGCGTATCCCTGGCAAGGCCACGATGTCGCGCAAAGAGATCGAGGATCTGACGGAGTTCGCGCGCGGCTTCGGCGCGAAGGGGCTGCTGACCCTCGCCATCGGCGCGGACGGCGCGGTGAAGTCGCCCCTCGTCAAGGCGATGTCCGCCGAGGAGGTCGCCCAAATCATCACCCACATGGAGGGCCAACCCGGCGACTTGATCGTCTTCGTCGCCGACAATGACAAGGTCGTCAACGACGTGCTCTATCGCTTGCGCATCCGCATGGGCGAGGAACTGGGCCTCATCGACCCCAACGAATTCGCGCTGTGCTGGGTCGTCGGCTTCCCCATGTTCGAAACTATCACGGAGGGCGACAAGACGCGCTATCACGCGACGCACAACCCCTTCTCGGGTGTGCGGCCCGGCCACGAGGCGCTCTTCGAGACGGACCCGCTGGCGGCGGAGGCGCGGCAATATGACATCGTGCTGAACGGCACGGAACTCGGCGGCGGATCGATCCGCATCAACAAGGCCGAGGTGCAGCGCCGCGTCTTTGAGCTACTCGGCCTGAACGCCGAGCAGATCACCGAGCAGTTCGGCCACATGCTCGAAGCCTTCGAGATGGGCGCGCCGCCGCACGGTGGCCTCGCCATCGGCATCGACCGCCTGGTGATGTACCTGGCCGATGCCGAAAACATCCGCGAGGTGATGGCCTTCCCCAAGAACGCCAACGCCCAAGACTTGCTGATGAACGCTCCCTCCCCCGTCGAACCCGCACAGTTGGATGAACTGAGCATTCAGCCCAAACCGCAGGGGAAGAAATAAGCCCCACCACCCCGACCCCCTCCCCATTCGCAGATGGCGAGGGGGAGCGCAATTCGTGAGGTTGCCAGCATGCAAATGTCAGACCTTGCGCCCCTTGCATGCGTGCCCATCGTCGCGGCTGATGCCGCCGAGGTGCTGCGCCAAGCCGAGGCAATCCGCGTGCACGAGCCACGACCGGATGTGGTGGAGCTGCGCGCCGACCATCTGCGCGGCCTGACATCGGCGCAGGTGATGGACGCGCTCGCGGAGGCACGGTCCCTGCTCAGCAACATGCCCTTCCTCTTCACGAATCGTCGTGCGGCGGAGGGCGGCGCGTGGGAAGGGACCGAAAGCGCCCGCATCGACCTCATTCAAGCCGCTATCGACAGCAAGCAGGTCTTGCTGGTGGATGTGGAACTCGCCACCGACGCGCGCATCCGTACCGAGATGCAGCAGCAGATGCACGGTGTCATCGTCTCAGCGCATGACTTCGCCAAGACGCCAGACGACGATGAGCTAGACCGCTTGCTGGCCGAACTCGTCGCGGCGGGGGGCAACGCGGCGAAGCTGGCCGTCACCGCGCAGACGCCGGATGACGCGCTGCGGCTGCTGCGCGCGACGGCCCGCATGGCGGCGACCTCGCCCGTCTCACTCATCACCATGGCGATGGGCGCGGCGGGGAGCATTACGCGGCTGGCGGGGCCATTCTTTGGCTCGACGCTGACTTTCGCCACGGTGGGGCCATCCTCCGCGCCAGGGCAAATGCCGCTGACGCTGGTGCGCGACTATTGGCGCGCGGTGGGCCTGCGGGGCTGACCCGCTAGCGGCTCGGTGGCCCGCGCCGGATGCGTGCGGTGATGGCCTCCGTCGGCCACGGCTGCCCGTTGCCCCACCCAAAGGTCCATGGGCTGATGTCCTCGATCCACCACGTCGCGCCCGCTTCCTCGTAGCGCGCGGTGGTGGCAAGCGCTTGGGCGGCATCGGGGGTGACGCCTGAGATGACGACGTCAAAGGGCGTCGTCGCGGTGCGCTGGGCCAGGGTAAACCGCGTCAGATCACGCAGTTGGTCGGGCGACAGACCGGGGCCGTCCACGCTGCTACTTGCGGCGATAGGAAAGACACCATCCCATTGCGCCGCGCGGCGAAATGGTGGCTTGTTGGGCCACATCCCCGCGACCCAGATGGGGATGCGCGGCTGCTGTACAGGCGTCGGCAGGAAGCGACCTGGGCCGGACCCATCAACGATAGGCTGCGCGGTATAGTACGTACCTTGATGGGTGACGGGTTCACCGCTCCATAGCTCAGCCAGCAGCGTCAGCCCCTCGTCCAGCATCGCGCCGCGCACCTTCGCATCACCCTCGTCGCCCAGTTGCGCTAGCTCCC
>JBBQSR010000589.1:0-2580 GCA_038234855.1 Ktedonobacterales bacterium
CGCCACGCCACCACTGTCGCCCCGCCGAGCAAGGCGATGATCAGCAACAAAGGCAGCACATACGCGCGGTTGCCAGCGTGATCATAAATCGTCGGCCACAGCACGAAGCCACCATAGCTGAGCCACAGGCCTGCCACGCTGGCGATCTGCCAGCCGCGTCGAATGGTCATGCGCGTCGCTCCCCCTTTGCCGCTCCATTATGCCATCCGCGCGACCAAGAGGCAAACGACCACGACATCTCCTCACACCAGGGCGAAGACGACCTCGACGGAGGCACTGAGCGTCAGTTCGCCCGCCTCGATGGGGGTGGACTCGACGGACATCATCGCCATGCGGGCACCTCGGGCGATGGGGCCGGGTCGCTGCGGCTCGGGCTGGCCGATGCGCAGCACCGCGCCGACCGTCACGCCCAGCACGCCCGCCATCAGCTCGGCCTGGGTGCGCGCGTCCAGCAGCGCCAGCCGCTGCGCCACGGTCCGCGCCGCCTGGGGATTGCTCGCCTCAAGCTGCACGCCGTTGACGACCACCAGATCGCCCCCGGCGGCGATGATGGCGTCGAGCATCGCCCCCGTCTTTTCCAGCGGCGTCACGCGCACCTGCACATTATTCGTCGCGGAATGCCCGATGCGCTTCGCACCCTCTGGCCCATGTTGATATTCCGGCGAGATGTTGACGTAGCCGGTCTGGATGTCGCGGTCGGCGACGCCGCCCTGGCGCACCACCGCCAACATCGCGTTCAGGGCCGTCGCGGCGGCGGCGCTGGCCTCTTGCGCGGTCGGCGCGGTCGTTCGCACGCCCAGTTGCACCACCGCCACGTCGGGCGCGGTGTTCGCCGTTCCCCGACCGATGACCTGGATGGTGCGCTGCCATTGGTCGCTGGTTTCGCCTGGTTGATTCGCCATTGCGTCCCTCCCTGTACCTGGGTGATGCTGTCCTCACCTGCTTCTTCCATCGTAGCACATCCTCGGTGAAGCGCCGAACGCTCTTGCTGTGCTGCCGCGTCTGGGTGTATGATGGCAGGCAATTCGAGCAGAGGAGCACCGAGCAACCATGGGGGACTGGCTGAATCAATACAACGCGGTGGTGGTGTATCTCATCCCCGTTGGCATCATCCTGGGGGCGACGCTCGCGGGCCTCATCATCGAGGTCGTCGTGCTGCGCCGCGTGGCCAAGTGGGCCGAAAAGACGACCTGGAAGGGTGATGACGCCATCTTGCATGCCTTGCGCGGTAAAGTCGTCATCTGGAGCTTACTGCTGGGTATCAACGCGGCGCTGGCCCATGTGCCGTTCCACATCCCCGCGCCGACGCTGGGGCTGAGTCACCAGATCTTGACGGCGCTTTTCATCTTGACGGTGACCAGTGGCGTCGCCTCAGCGGCGGCGGGCCTCATCCGCAGCCCCGTCTCACCCGACGCGCGCCCGGCCCTGTCGCTGGTGACGACCAGCGTGCAGGTCGTCGTCTATGTCATCGGCATCTTGATCGTCCTCGATGTCTTCGCCATCTCCATCACTCCGGCGCTGGCGGCCCTGGGCGTGACGGGGTTGGCGGTGTCACTGGCGCTGCAAGGGACGCTGACCGACCTCATCTCGGGCATCCAGATCATCGCGTCGCGGCAGGTGCGGCCTGGCGACTTCATCCGCCTGGAAAATGGCGAAGAGGGCTATGTGACGGATGTCAACTGGCGCACCACGCGCATCCGCCAGATCACCAATAACATGGTCATCATGCCTAATTCGCAGATCACCACCTCGATGGTGCTAAACTTTCACGAACCCGAGCGCGCGTTGCTGGTGCCCGTGCCGCTGGGCGTCAGCTATGCCAGCGACCTGGAATTCGTCGAGCGCGTGACGCTGGAGGTCGCGCACGAGGTCATGGCGGCGGTGGAGGGGGGCATCACTCCATCAGAGCCGTTCATCCGCTATACGACCTTTGGCGATTCCAGCATCAACTTCACCGTCTACCTGCATTGCGCCGAATATGCTGACAACTATCTGGTCAAGCACGAGTTCATCAAGCGGCTACATCGGCGCTACAACACCGAGGGCATCGACATCCCGTTCCCGACGCAGACGGTGTACGTGCAGCCGCAGGTCGCCGCGCCCGCGCGCATCACGCCCCCAGTACAGGCCATCGAGCGCGGACAACCGAGCGCATAAAGTGCGACATCAGTCTGGCTCCGCATGCAGGGGACCTCCCGCACGGCGGCGCGAAAGGAATGCACACCATGGCTGAGCATCTGGGCATCGCAGTCGAGACGATCCGCGCGAGTCTGCGTGACCAGTACAGCCTCGTTGCCAGCGATATCGTCTTTTTGCCGCTTGGCCTCGATGCCGATGCAGGGGTGTACCGGGTGGTGAGCGACGCTGGTGCGAGCTACCTGCTCAAGGTCACATCGTCGCCGATCTATGACGCCAGTTGCTCCGTACCCCGCTCGCTGCAGGTGGCTGGGGTCACGGCGGTGGTCGCCCCCTTGCCCACGCGCGTGGGGGCACTGTGGTGCCAGACCGCGCGATGGACGCTGCGCCTCTATCCCTACATCGCGGGAATACATGGCTGGCAACCTGGCCTGACGGACGAAC
>JBBQSR010000590.1:0-2572 GCA_038234855.1 Ktedonobacterales bacterium
GGTGGACTGGGCGCGCGAACGCACGGCCTATCTCGCGCACGAATCGTGCGGCAAATGCATCCCCTGCCGCAGCGGCACGAAGCGCATCGAGGGCACGCTCGCGGGCATCATGAGCGATGTCGGTGAGAGCGGCGACCTCGACCTGCTGACCGAATTCGCCGACTATGTGCCGGATGGTTCGCTGTGCGGCTTTGGCTGGAACGCGACGAATCCGCTCAAGACGGCTATGCGCTACTATGCCGACGACTTCCAAAAGCATCTGCGCGGCGAATGCCCGACCGGCACCTGTGTGCCCGTGCGTTCGCATCGCTTCGCGAAAAAGGGCGTACTGTAAACTCGCTGAACATCTCGCGCGGATTTATCCGCCCATCCTTCCCTTGCTAGAAGGACACCATCTATGGCAACCACTGTACGCGATCTGCCCGGCACTGGCTCTGGCGGCGAATTCGAGCGCGACCAGCACGGCCAACCCGCCTTTACCTTCACCATCGATGGCCAAAAGGTGACAGCGCACGAGGGGCAAACGATCCTCAGTGCCGCCGTCGCCCATGGCATCCTCGACATCCCCAACCTCTGTAATGATGAGAAGTTGGATCCGACCTCCGCCTGCCGCATGTGCCTGGTGGAGATCGCTGGCCAGAGCCGCGCGTTGCCGTCGTGCAACACCCCTGCTGCGCCTGGCCTGGATGTGACGACGAAATCGAAGAAGTTGACGCACATCCGCCGCACGAATGTCGAGATGATCCTCTCGGACCACAATGCGTACTGCCAGCCGCCGTGTCAGGTCGGCTGCCCCACGCACATCGACATCCCCGGCTATCTGGAACTGATCGCCAAGGGGCAGCCGCGCGAGGCCGCCCGCCTGGTGAAAGAAGTGCTGCCCTTTCCGTATATGCTCGGCGTCGTCTGCCCAGCCCCCTGCCAGGAAGATTGCCGCCGCGCGCTGGTGGACGAAGAGATCGCCATCTGCCGCATGCATGGTTTCGCCGCCGAGCAGTGCCTGGACGATCCGCCGACGCCCTGGCCGCAAGAGGCCCCCACGGGCAAGAAGATCGCCGTCATCGGCGCTGGCCCCGCTGGCCTCACGGCAGCCTATTACCTCACCCTGAAGGGTCACAGCGTCAAGGTCATGGACCTGATGCCCCAGGTCGGCGGCATGACGCGCTATGGCATCCCCGAGTATCGCTACCAGAAAGACATGCTGGATGACGAGGTCGAGGGCCTGTGGCGTCTGGGTGCTGAGTTCCAGGGCAATGTGAAGCTGGGCCGCGATTTCACGCTGGATGACCTCTTCGCGGCGGGCTATGATGCGGTCTACATCGCCATCGGCGCGTGGACCTCGAACCCGATCACCTTCGTCGATAACTCCGAGGCCGACCCCGAAACGTCGCCGGGCCTGATCAACGCCATATCGTACCTGATGGATAAGACGCAAGGTTACGCGGTGCCAGTGGACCCCGAGACGGAAGTGGTCGTACTGGGCGGCGGCTTCACCACCTTTGACTGCACGCGCACCTCGCTGCGGTTGGGTGCCAAGACCCACACCGCCTATCGCCGTGGCCGCAAAGAGATGAGCGCCACTGTCGAGGAGGTCGAGGACGGCGAGGCCGAGGGCACCGATCTGCGCCTCTTCTCCGCGCCGACCAAGTTGATCTACGACGATAACAAGAAGCTGACCGGCATCGAATTCCTCAAGATGAAGCTCGGCGAGCCGGATGCCTCTGGTCGCCGCCGTCCCGTCCCTGACCCCGGCACGGAATATACCATCAACTGCGACACGGTCATCCCGGCCTTTGGTCAGTCGCCAGATGTCTCGTACTTCCCCACCCACGTGCAGGGCGTCAAGACCAGCAAGTGGAAGACGGTCGTCACCGACCCCTGGAACTTCATGACGGATCGCCCCGGCGTCTTCTCGGGCGGCGACTGCCAGATGGGCGCGAAGACGGTCATCGAGTGCGTGGCGCAGGGCAAGCTGGGCGCGCGCTCCATCGACGCCTATCTGCGCGGCGAAGACATGGCCGCCGTCAGCAAGCGCATCGAAGCCGAGGAGCGCAAGCCGGACCTGATCTCCATCGTGCCCTACAAGCCCGTCGAACCCAAGGTGAAGATGCCGATGCTGCCCTACGAGGACCGCAAGCGCAACTTCAAGCTGATCGAGATGGGCTACACACCGGAGCAAGCCCAGCGCGAAGCGGCCCGCTGCCTGCAATGTGCCTGCCCCGCAGCCGGCCAGTGCGACCTGCAAATGTATGGCATCGAGTTCGGCATGACCGACAATCGCTTCCATGATGGCGAGGTGCAAGACTTCCACGACTATGAGGTGGATATCTCGCATTCCTTCATCTTGCGCGACCCGAACAAGTGCATCAACTGCACCCAATGCGTGCGCGTCTGCCACGACGTGATCGGCCCGAACTGCTACGGCATGTTTGGCAAGGGTTTCGACACCATCGTTTCGACGCCCTTCAATGTCAGCCTCAGCGAGACGGATTGCGTGTCGTGCGGCGCGTGCGTGCAGGTCTGCCCGACCGGCTCGCTGATGATGGCCGAGCGCGAACTGGTGAAGTATGAC
>JBBQSR010000591.1:0-2570 GCA_038234855.1 Ktedonobacterales bacterium
GGGCGAGGCCATCGCCGCCTTTTGGCAAGACATGCAGAAGCAAGGTTTCGCCAACAACATCATGCTGATGACGTGGTCCGAGTTTGGTCGCCGCGCCCACGAGAACCAGAGCCAGGGGACGGACCACGGGGCCGCCGCGCCGCACTTTGTCATCGGCTCGGGCGTCGCGGGCGGCGTCCACGGCGGCGTCCCTGCGCTGGCCAACCTAGATGCGAATGGCAACCTGCCCTTCGTGAACGACTTCCGCTCCTACTACGCGACCATCCTGCAAAAGTGGCTGGCGGTCGATCCGGCGGCGGTGCTGGGGGGGAGCTATCCCCTGCTCGACTTCGTCAAATAGCCAATCCCGGTTCGGTTGCTTCCAGGGGGGATGCGAGATCGGGGACGATCCCGCGTCCCTTCCTTGCTCGGAGCGATGTGCTGGCGACACGCACCGCGTTCGTGTATCGCGAGCGCGTCGAGGCCGCCCCGTGCGGCTGCGAGAGGTCGAGGAGCGGCTGGACCGCATTACCCGCCTGCGCCGCAAATACGGCGCGACCATCGAAGAGATCCTCGCCTATGGCGCGGAGGCCGTCACCGAACTTAGCGGCATCGAGCACCGCGACGAACGCATCGCTGACCTCGAAGCGCAGATCGCGCGGGGCCGCGTCACCCTCGGCCACGACGTCGCCGCGCTCTCAGCTAAGCGCCACACCGCCGCCATCACCACGGCCACTGCGATGGAAACCGTGCCAGTGCGCCTCAACATGAGCCGCGCCCGCTATGCGGCAGATACATCGATCACGCTGGCGAAGCGTGCCATCCACGTGCAGCCTCTGAGGGTGTCGGGGCGCAAAATGGCGAGATAACAGTGGGAAGGCCCATTCCCGAGCGAAAGAAGGGGATCAGTTCTATGCAACTCGGCAGCATCATCATCAGCACAGCGGATAAAGGGCGCATGATCCGCTTCTATCACGAGGTGTTGGGCATTCCATTGAATCAAGCAGGGAAGCTAGAAAGCCGGGGGATCATCATCCACCCAGCCCGCCATGAGCAGATTCACCAACCACCAACGGAGCCATATCGCATCATGATAACGTTTGATGTCGTGGATATTCATCAGGCAGCCAGTGAGCTAGCGGAACGCGGCGTCGTCTTCACTCGCCCGCCTGAATTGGAATGGTGGGGGGGATGGATCGCGACGTTTCTGGACCCCGATGGCAATTATCTACAACTCTTGCAACCAGCGGAATAAGCTGTTCAAGAGCACAAACTCCATGCGGAGAAGGCTTGAAGTAGCAGGGAAAATTGAGGCGCGGGCCAAAAAGAATAGCCGTTCCGTGACTATCCTTTTCGCGCGGTACGGCTAGCGACCGATGAGGGATAAGGCCGGGGTGAGATCGCTCCAACGGAGCGCCATCAAGCCTACGAAGACCAAACCGAAGACCACTGGCACCACGAAGCCCCCGAAATCGCGGCGTACCAGGTGGGTCAGCGTCGCGACGATGAAATAGGCGACCATCCACACCGCCGCCAGCGCCCCAACTGCGGGGACGAAAAGCCCGATGATCAAGCCGAGGCCGCCGATAGAGGCGACACACCCCGCCAGCACCCAGTACCAACGTGGAAAGTGCAACGCGGCACGCTGCTTCGCGAGGCCCTCTGGCTGCTGGGCAAAAAGCGAGTAAGCGGTATAGAGGCTGAATACACCCAAGAGTGCCTCAAGGATGCGTGCGCTGATTTGAAGAAAAGACACTGATGATGCCTCGTTTCTGCGTGAACTTGCCACGACGCGGTCCTTACGCAGCATCGCAGGAGATGCCTCGTATTGTTAATTTAACATAAACATAATTTCACGGTTATGTGGCTACAACGTTTTGCGGTGGTAGCGGTAACTCATCCATTGGTTGCGTGGCTGATGCTCACTGCTACTCTATGGGGAGATTATTGGGAGATTCTCGCGGTATCAAGCTTCCCATCATGCGACTATACTGTCTGGACATCTGCTTTGTGAGGGGAACCGCTGGCATGACACAGACCGCCACCGCGACGACCACGCCCGCGACCACGCGGCGCGTCCGCACCTGGCCCGCCATCCTCGCGCTGTACTTCATCGCGCCGATCATCGGCGAGGTCTTTTCGCTGAATACCCCGATCTTGGTGCTGTTGCTCGATCCGGGTTCGCTGATCTTCATCCCCGCGCTATACGGGTCGGGGGCGCTGCTGGTGCGCGAGATCGCGCGGCGGCGGGGGCTGGGGTGGGGCAACATCCTGCTGCTGGGCGCGGCGTATGGGGTGCTAGAGGAAGGCATCGACGTGCAGAGTTGGTTCAACGCGCACTGGACGGGCATCGGCACGCTGGGCGTCTATGGCCGCGCCTGGGAAACGAATTGGGTATGGGCGCTGGGGCTGACGGTGTTTCATCCGGTCTTCAGCATCGGCATCCCCATCGTGCTGGCCGAGCGGGGCTTTCCGCGCATCGCTGACCGCCCCTGGCTGGGGCGACGGGGCTTTCGGGCATTCGTGACGCTTTTGGTGGTCGTCTGCGTCATTGGCTTTTGGGGCAATGGGTACGCGATCTTCAAAGATAG
>JBBQSR010000592.1:0-2564 GCA_038234855.1 Ktedonobacterales bacterium
CGGCCCTCCTCCGCGCGGGCCGCACCCGCGAAGTAGCGGAAGTGATCGATGGCGAGGGGTAGATCGGCGGCCAGCGTTTCACGGACGGGTTTGCCATTTTCCCAGGCTTCGGCAATCGCCAGCATTTCCAGGTGCTGTTCCATTGCATCCGCGATGGCATTCAGCACGTGGGCGCGTTCCGTCGGGGAAGATTTGCCCCAGGCGTCCTTCGCGGCATGCGCGGCATCGAGGGCGAGTTCGACATCTTCCAGGGTAGATTCCGCGACCTGCGTGATCACCTTGCCGGTGGTGGGCGAGATATCCGCGACATAGTTGCCCTTGATGGGGGCGACCCAGCGTCCGCCGATAAAATTATCGTAGCGCGGCTTGACCGCGACTAAAGAACCCGGCATCCCAGGATGCACGTAGTGATGAGAGGGTGCGAGGGTGACCATGGGGGGTGTGCCTTTCCGATGGGTGAAACGCTCAAAAATGGTGGCCATGTTGGCTGCTCCTTTGATCAGGTACACGAGCGGTGTTGGCTGGTTGTGGGGGAGGAGTGACAGATCCCCTGCGGCGGGCAAAGATCCCTATTGACGATTCGTCGCATCTTCATTGAACCATCGTTCGCGCACATTTCCCTCACAACGCGGCGCGGTGGGTCACAAGATCCGCACTGCTGGTGATCGTCTTTCGGCTGCTTGTCATGGCTGTGAGCCAGTCGTGTGCTGCTGTCGGGGATTGTGATGCGTTCGAGACGGCGCAGCCCTATCCTGAAAGAGAAGTCTCCGCGGCTTCAGGAGGTTGTCTCATGAAAATTCTGGTACCCCTCGACGGTTCGGAGCTAGCCGAATATGCCATTGGCAACGCGGCGGCGATCGCGCGGGGCTTGCCCGAACCCGCCACCATCGTCTTAGCGCGCATGTTGCATATCACCCCAGTATCGTTTGCGACTGGGGCGGGGTATTACGAGCAGATCGTGAGCGAAGCGATCCTCGCGGGTGATGACTATCTGCGCACCGTCTCCTATCGCCCCAGCCTCGCTGATCTGCCCAGCGAGCGACACATCGCCAGCGTGACGGGGCGAGCCTCGGAATGGATCACGTCGGTCGCCCACACGACGCAGTGTGACCTCATCGTCATGAGCAGCCACGGACGGGGCGGCGTGGCACAGGCGCTGCTGGGCAGCACCGCCGCAGAGGTCGCCCGCACCGCCACCGTCCCCACGGTCATCTTCCGACCGACGGCCCCACCGGCGCATCCCGTGCATCCGCCCCCACCCTTCACCGTCTTGGTCCCGCTCGATGGTACGACTCCGGCGGAGCAGATCATCCCGGTCGCGGCCCTCGTCGCGCGAGCATTGCATGGTCGCCTGCGCCTGTTGAGCGTCTTGCCCACCCCCACGGGCAACGCCGCCGAGCATCGCGCGCAGCAAGCCACCGCGCAAGCCTATCTCGCGCCACTGTGCCAGCGATTCGCGCAGAATGGCCTGAGCGTCACCAGCAGCTTCGCAATGGGCGACCCGGCGCTGCAAATCAGCGAGCAAGCCTTAGAAGGCAATGCCGATCTCGTCGCGCTCACGACACATGGGCACAGCGGCGTCGAACGCTTCTTCGTCGGCAGTGTGACAGCGTGGCTGCTGGACCACGTGCCAACGCCGCTCCTCATCCTACGTCCCCGTGCGGCGTAGCCCCACCAGCACCGGAGGTTCCTATGCACATTCTTATTCCCCTCGATGGCTCGGCCTTTGCTGAATCGGCCATTGAACCAGCGGCGGCCCTGTTGCGGCGATCAGCCGACCCCGCCTCACTCACCTTACTGCGCATCGTGGGGTATAGCGCCGTCCACTACGACCTCACGGGTTTCGCCCCCGTCATCAATGAATCGGCCTATCAGGCGGCGCTGGAAGGCGGCCAGGACTATCTGGCGCATGTGGCGACGCGTCGCCCCTTGCATGGCATCCGGGTCGCCACCAGCACCCAGATGGGCAGCGCCATCGCGGCGGATATCTGCCAGGCTGCGCGCGATCTGGGGGCGGACCTCATCATGCTGGCGAGTCATACGCGCACCGGCGTCGCGCACTTCGTCCTGGGGAGCGTGGCCGAGGCCGTGCTGCGCGACGCCCCGGTGCCCACCCTCATCCTCCACCGTGACGGTGCCGCCTTTCCCGCCCTAGACCGCGATGAACCCCTGACGATCCTAGTGCTGCTCGATGGCACGCCCATGGCCGAGGCGGCCCTCGCCCCGGCGGTGCGGCTGGCGGCTCAGATGCGCGGGGCGATTCGCGTCTTACGGGTGTTGCCAGCGCACGCCGACACGGCGACCGATCAGCGTCTGGTGGCGGAAGCGCGCGCTGATTTCGCCCGTGTGCGCGCCGTCGTGGCGGCCCAAGGGGTGCCGATGCAAGAATCCCTCGCCTGGGGCGAGGTAGAGGCGCATATCATCGGCAGCACGCAGGAACACCAGACCGACCTCATCGCCATCGCGACGCATGGGCGCACGGGCCTCGACCAATGGCGTGAGGGTAGCATTACCCTTGCCCTGCTGCATCACCTTCCCCTGCCATTGCTGGTGGTCCATCCCCT
>JBBQSR010000593.1:0-2562 GCA_038234855.1 Ktedonobacterales bacterium
CGGCCAACCCCATCTATCACCGTTTGCCCGCATAGAGCTTCAGCAGATGGGTCAGCGTCGCTTTCATCGAACGGCGATCCACGATCATGTCGATCATCCCATGCGCCAGCGCGAACTCTGAGGTGTCGGTGTCAGGCGGCAGCTTCGCGTGGATGGATTGCTCGATGACGATGGGGCCAGCGAAGCCGATGAGCGCGCCCGGTTCGGCGATGATGACATCGCCCAGCATGGCATAGCTGGCCGTGACGCCGCCCGTGGTGGGGTCGGTCAGCACTGAGATGAAGGGTTGCTGCACCGCGCGCAACCGGGTGAGTGCCGCCGAGGTCTTGGCCATCTGGAAGAGCGAAAAGAGGCTCTCTTGCATGCGTGCGCCGCCCGAAGCCGAAAAGATGATGACCGGGCAGCGTTGTTCAGCACCTCGTTCGATGGCGCGCGTCAGCCGTTCACCCGCCACGGTGCCCATCGATCCGCCGATGAAGCGGAAATCCATCACCGCTAGCGAGACGCGATGGTTGCCGATGGTGCCCATCCCCGCGATGACGGATTCGCTGATGCCCGTCTTTGCCCGCGCCTCGTCCAGCTTGTCGGCATAGGCGACGTTGCGGCTGCTGAAGCGCAACGGGTCGGCGGAGCGCAGATCGTCGTCCATCCACTGAAAGGCGGCGTAGTCGTCCACCAGGCTTTCGACGCGCTCCTCGGCGGTCAGCCGAAAATGATGACCGCACTCGGGGCAGATCTTTTGCGTCTTTTCCAGGTCGCGGGTAAAGAGCATCTTACGACACTTCTCGCAGCGCGTGGCGACGTTGGCTGGTGCCTGCTTGGTCACGCCAGAGGCCGCTCCGTTGAAGGTGCCGTTGCCATTCGTCTCTGGCTGGTGCATAGTGGGGGGTGCTCCTACGAAGTGGGGTGTCGCACCTGGCGACGGATGTTGCCAGGGAACAGTATCACCCCTATCTTCGCTGATTGAGAGCCATTCGTCAAGGGGTAGGGCGGCCAGGCAGCCAAATCCGCCGTTCCGCCAGGGAAAAGACGCGGGGCAACGCTGCATGTGTGCCTCGCCCCGCGTCTTTTCTTGCGCTGGCCTCATCCCTATGCGGGCAAATTCTCGATCACCAGCGGTTCGATGTCATCCGCTGGGGTGAAGCCGAAGACGCGCGAGTAAAAGTAGAACTCGCCATCCAACGCACGGCGGATGTTTTCGGCCTTACGAAAGCCGTGCTGCTCGCCCTCGAAGGTGACATAAGCGACGGGCATGCCCTTGGCGCGCAACGCATCCACCATCATCTCAGATTGGTTGGGCGGCACCACCTTGTCTTCGAGGCCCTGGAAGAAGGCGACGGGGCAATTCAGCAATTCGGTGTGGTGGATCGGCGAGCGGGCGTCGTAGAGATCCTTTCGCTCTGGGTAGGGACCGATGAAGATCTCTAAATCGCGCGACTCGAATTTATGGGAATCGTCCAGCAACGCCTTCAGGTCGCTGATGCCAAAGTGGCTGGCCCCCGCGCCAAAGACATTGCGAAAGGTGAGGGCGCAGAGCGTGGTGTAGCCCCCCGCGCTGCCGCCCGTGATCGCCAGCCGTCGCTCGTCGGCTAGCCCTTGCTTAGCTAGATATAATGCCCCATTCACGCAGTCATCCACGTCCACGACGCCCCACTGGCCGCGCAGCCGATTGCGAAACGCGCGGCCATAGCCCGTGCTGCCGCCATAGTTCACGTCTAGCACGCCGAAGCCGCGACTGGTCCAGTATTGAATGCCCAGGTTCAGCGCGTCGGTGGTGGCGCTGGTGGGGCCACCGTGGCTCTCGACCAACAGCGGCGGCAGTTCCCCCGCTGGCGCGACGAAATCGCGGTTGGTCGGTGGATAGTAAAAGCCGTATGCCGTCTGTCCATTTTCGGTGGGGAACTCGATGGCCTGAGGCACCGACAGGTAGCCCGGATCGATCTGTGCCTGGCTCGTTTCCAGCAGCACGTGCGTCTGCCCCGTGGCGAGGTCAAGCCGCACGATGGCCCCATGCTCGGTGGGCGACCCCGCCGAGAGGTACACCGCATCGCCCCGTGCCTGCACCCGCGCGATGAAGCTGTACGGCGTCTCGATGGGCGTGAAGCCCTTGGTGACGGTGTCGATGCGCCCCAGGTGCCAGCGCCCCGCCTGCGTGTACGCGGCGATGATGGTCTGCGGCGCGGCGAAGTCGTACAGCGACAGGCCAAAGACCCACTGCGGCTGCCCAAACTCAGCGGCCATCGGCTGCAACGCCTCGACCACGCCCGCGCGCACACGGTACAGGTTCCACCAATCCGTGCGATCCGAGACGAAGTGCAGTTCGCCATCTGGCGACCACTCGGGCTGGAAGATCGATTCCTCCGCGCCGCCCGCGACCCGCTGTGCCTCGCCGAGGGTGCCATCCGCGTCGAAGGCCGTCAGCCACAGTTCGGTGCTATCCCACGGCATGTGGGGCAGATCCCACGAGAGCCACGCGAGTTGGCTGCCATCGGGGCTGAGCCGTGGCGAGGCAAAGAAGTCATGGCCGCGTGCTAGCGGCTGCATCGTCCCCCTGCCATCCAG
>JBBQSR010000594.1:0-2554 GCA_038234855.1 Ktedonobacterales bacterium
GGGGGCAAAGCGGTTTCGTCGAGCATCCACGGCTCCTTTGCGGCATAGATTAAGTCTGGGGAGGTTCCTGGGCGAAGGCTTCGTAGCGCCGCTGGCGCTCGGCGTCGTCCATCTTGACGGCGCTGTCGATGGCCCGCAGCAGGTCGACCATCCGCACCGGTTTCAGCAGATATTGGTCGGCACCCGCCGCCATGCCCGCGAAACGATCCTTATCTTTCGTCATGGCGGTGAGGATGATGAGCGGCGTCAAGGCTGATTCAGGGTCGCCGCGCAGCGAACGCGCTAGCTGATAGCCGTCGAGTTGGGGCATGCGCACGTCGATCACCACACAGTGCGGGCGATGGGTGAAGTAGAGCGCCAGCGCGTCCGCGCCGTTGTTAGCGGTGATGATCTCATGGTCACTCAGTTCACGGAGCGATGTTTCGAGATAGGGCAACAGATCGAGATCATCATCAACGACTAATACGCGGTAACGTGCGCCTGCTTCGCTCGCCATGGGGTGCTCCCTCCTAAATATATGCACAAGAAAACCCGGACGCCCGGTTATGAACTCAGTTATGCCATGCTTGCCCGCTCATGTCAAGGGGAGTGGAGCGCGATTAACATCCATCCGCTACACTAGAGGGAGAGGCCGCGCTGCCGCGCTCTGGGCGCACCTGCGGAAAAATTGGCGGCACACCAGAAGACATTGCGGCATCTGAACCGTTATAGTAAGAGCGACACCCCAGCCCAACCATTGCTAACGCGCGCAAAGGAGCTGCCATCTTTGAAGATCGTGGGCCGAATGGCCGTTTTCCCCGTGCTGCCCGAGCGGCTGACACGCCTGTACTCGCTGGCCTATAACCTGTGGTGGGCGTGGCACCCCCAGGCTCAGGCGCTCTATCGTGCCATCGATGCGGATGTGTGGGAGGCCACTAACCACAACGCTATCCGCACCCTCTCTGAGGTGCAGCCCGCGCGTCTGCACGCCCTGGCGGCGGACCGTGAATTCGTCGCGTCGTATGATGCCACGTTGGCGGCCTTCGACGCCTATGTGACGGGCCAGGCATCGACCTGGTACGAGCAGCAGCATAACCACGTGCTGCCCGGCCCCGTCGCGTATTTTTCCGCCGAGTTTGGGCTGCACGAGTCGCTGCCGATCTATTCCGGTGGCCTGGGCATCTTGGCGGGCGACCACAACAAAGAGGCCAGCGACCTGGGGCTGCCCTTCGTCGGCGTTGGCTTCCTCTACCCACAGGGCTACTTTCGCCAACGGCTGACGCGCACGGGCGACCAAGAGGCGCTGTATGATCGGCTGAACTTCGCCGACCTGCCCGCCGAGGTCGCGCGCGACCCCCAGGGCCGCGAGGTGAAGATCAGCGTCGACCTGCATGGGCGGCGCGTCACGGCCCGTGTGTGGCGCTTCCAGATTGGCCGCAACCCGCTCTTCCTGATGGACACCGATGTGGAGGAGAACGACCCGCGCGATCGCGTGCTATCGGCGCGCCTGTACGGCGGCGACCACGACATCCGCATCGCGCAAGAGGTCGTGCTGGGCATCGGGGGCGTGCGAGCGCTGCGGGCGCTGGGCATCCGACCCTCGGTCTACCACATGAATGAGGGCCATGCCGCCTTTCTGGGGCTAGAGCGCATTCGCGAGCTGGTGGAGGGCGAGGGCATGAGCTTCGCCGAAGCGGTGGAGGTCGTAGCGAGCAATGGCGTCTTTACCACCCACACCCCCGTTCCGGCGGGTAACGACGCCTTCTCGTTCGAGCAGATCGCCGACCACTTCGCGGATTACTGGCCGCGCCTGGGCATCAGCAAAGATCAATTCCTGGATTTCGCGCGGCAAGAGCAATCCTGGGGTGCGAATTTCTCGATGACGGTGCTGGCGCTGCGGACCTCGTCCAAGCGCAACGGGGTGTCGCAACTGCACGGCGAGGTGTCGCGGCGGATGTGGCAGTTCCTCTGGCCCGACCTGGAAGCCGATGGCGTGCCGATCACGGCCATCACCAATGGCGTGCACTCGCCCACCTGGGTCGCGCCGAGCCTCAGCAACCTGTACAGCCAATATCTGCGGGCCGACTGGCAACGCCACGTGGATGACCCCGCGACCTGGGCGAACCTCGACGCCCTGCCCGATGGCGAACTGTGGGCGACCCACCGCCGCCTGAAGCAAGACCTGATCGCGTATGCCCGCCAGCGCATCCGCCAGCGTGACGAGCGGCTGGGCGAGGGCGCGAGCCTGGTGCCCGGTGGTCGCCCGATGCTGGACCCCGACGCGCTGACCATCGGCTTCGCGCGCCGTTTCGCCACGTATAAGCGCGCGACATTACTCTTCCGCGACCGCGAGCGGCTGTTGCGGCTGCTCAACATCCCTGGGCGTCCAGTGCAGATCGTCTTCGCGGGCAAGGCGCACCCCGCCGACCAGCCGGGGCAAAACTTCATCCGCGAGATCGAGCATTACACGCGCGAGCCGGAATTCGCGGGCAAAGTCGTGCTGTTGGAAGAATACGACATGGATATGGCACGCCATCTGGTGCAGGGCGCGGACCTGTGGCTAAACACGCCCACC
>JBBQSR010000595.1:0-2541 GCA_038234855.1 Ktedonobacterales bacterium
ATGAAAGAATGCGCTGTCTGGGCGGATTCGCGCATCACGTCGCCCTGCTGGCCCGTCAGGTGCACGTCGCCACGCCCAGGGATGAAGGCGACCTCCACGGGCAGCAGCGTGCCACCTGACTCCGTCCAGGCCATCCCCATCGCCACGCCGACCTGGTCGCCCTCGGTCAATTCATCCACGTTGAAGCGGGGCTGGCCCAGATATTCCTCGACCGTTTTCTTGGTCAGGCGCACGTGGGCCTTTGGGTCTTGCACCACGCGCAGCACCACCTTGCGGCAGATGGCGGCGAGCTGGCGCTCCAACGCGCGCACCCCGGCCTCGCGGGTGTACGACGGAATGAGCCATTCCAGCACCTTTTCGGGGATCTTCACCTGGTCGGGCGTCAGTTCATGGTCGCGCAGCGTGCGTGGCCAGATGAAGTCGCGCGCGATCAGCAGCTTCTCTTCCTCGGTGTAGCCGGGGATGTCGATGATCTCCATGCGGTCGCCCAGCGCGCGGGGGATGCCCTGCCGCCCATTGCCGGTGCAGATAAAGAAGACCTCGGAGAGATCGTAGGGCACTTCCATATAGTGATCGGTGAAGGTGCTGTTTTGGCTAGGGTCCAGCACCTCTAGCAGCGCGGCGGAGGGATCGCCCCGGTTGTCGCTGGTGAGCTTGTCGATCTCGTCCAGCAAGAAGACAGGATTTTTGACGCCGACCGTCTTCATGGCGTTGATGATGCGGCCCGGCAGCGCGCCGACATAGGTGCGGCGATGACCGCGAATCTCGGCCTCGTCATGCACGCCGCCCAACGAGATGCGCACGAATTTGCGTCCCATCGCCTCCGCGATGGATTCACCCAGCGACGTTTTGCCCACGCCCGGCGGGCCGATGAGGCAAAGGATCGGGCCACGATTCAGCGCGCGGGTGTCGGTCTGGCCCGCCTCGGCTTGCTTGCGCAAGCGCAACTGCCGCACCGCCAGGAATTCGGTGATACGTTCTTTCACCCGGCCCAGACCGTATTGCTTTTCGTCCATCACGCGGCGCACCTGACGGATGTCGAGGCGATCTTCGCTGTGCTCTTGCCAGGGCAGCGACAAGGCCCAGTCGATGTAGCCGCGAATGATGGAGAGTTCGGCTGAGTTGGCCGGGGTACGCTCCATCCGCGTGATCTCTTTGAGGATGCGCGCCTCGACCTCGGGCGGCATCTTCTTTTGCACCACGCGCTCGCGCAGCTCTTGCGCCTCGCTCAGGGTGTCTTGGCCCAGTTCGCGCTGGATGGCGCGGATCTGCTCTTTGAGATAATATTCTTGCTGGTTACGGTCTACCTGGTCGCGCACGCGCTGGCGAATGCGCTGGTCGAGCATCAGGACCTCGATCATATTGCCCAGGATGACGCAGAGTTTTTCGAGGCGCTGCTCGGGGTCCACCGTCTCGAGCAATTCCTGCTGCTGCGCGGTATCGGTGACGAGGTGCGCCGCCAGCACATCGGCCAGCCGCGACGCCGAGCGCAGCATCTTGATGGATTCGACCTCTTCGGGCTTGAAGCGGGGATTGATGTCGAGGTAGCGGTCAAAGATGTCATGGGCGTGGCGCACCAGAGCGTGCGCGCTGAGGGTGGTGCCGGTCGGCTCAGGGATGCGCGCGGTCATCACACGCAGATAAGGGGTCTGGGTCAGCCATTCATCGATGCGGGCGCGGCGCTGCCCCTCGATGCGCACCTGCGCGGTTTCGCCGTCGCTGTCAAATTCGAGCATCTGCACGATGGTGCCGACGTTGAAGATGTCGCTGGGCTGTGGGTCATCGATCTCGGACTCACGCTGCTTGGCGACGACGAAGGTACGCGAGCCGTCCCACGCCTCTTGCACGGCGGCCAGCGACGCAGCCCGCATGATGGTGATATTGGCGCGACTGCGCGGAAAGATGACGGTATTCTTGAGGGGAATCAAGGCATATTCACGCATCTCTTGGCTCCTGTTCCAATGCAACGCCGCCCTTCGCGCGACCGCCGTGTCAATGAAAAATCGAGTGAGATACACAGAGCGGAGGGCAGCTCATCCATTGTTCTGCCACTCCGCATGGTCGGTGCCAACACGACAGGGGCCGTCAGGCAGAGGCATTCTCGCGCAGGTCCAGTGGCGCGCCCGCGACGCGACCCTCGCGCAGGATCAGTTGTGCCTGGCCCTTGTGCTGGATGACATCCGCGTCGATGATGACGCGGCGGATGTCGCTGCGCGATGGGATCTCGTACATCAGATCCAGTAGCACCTCTTCGATGATGGTGCGCAGCCCACGCGCGCCGGTCTTGTGGGTGAGGGCCTCCTCGGCGGCGGCCTCGACGGCGGCGGGGGTAAAGACCAGATCGACGCGGTCGAGTTGCAGCGACTTCTGGTACTGCTTGATGATGGCGTTGCGCGGCTCCGTCAGGATGCGCACCAGGGTGGCCTTGTCCAGGTTGTCGAGCGACACCGTCACCGGCAAGCGCCCGATGAACTCGGGGATGAGGCCGTACTTCAGCAGGTCGTCCTGCGTCACCTGGGCCAGCGTCGCGTCGGCGGCATC
>JBBQSR010000596.1:0-2540 GCA_038234855.1 Ktedonobacterales bacterium
AAATGAGACCCTCGAAATGAGTCAACGCGAACTCGCCATCGTGCAGCCCACCTTTGGGGCGCATCGCCTCCTTTTTTGGCTGCGGTTGCCCGATGGCACCTGGCCCGCCGAGGAAAGCAGCCTGAGCGTTCGCCAGCAGCGCATCTTCGCGCGCCACGCGAGCAGGGCCATCCAGCTTGGCAAGGTCATCACCCGCGTGCTGGAAAATGGCCAAGAACTCACCATCGCCCCCGTCACCCTCGATGCCAGCCACCACAGCGTGCTCATGGTGGTACGCACCGCCGAGCAATCGCTGGAAAAGAGTGAGCAAGAGGCACTGGAATACATCGCCCAACGGCTGACCCAGTTTTACCACGCCGTGCGCTGCTGGATGAATGACCGCCGCGAGTGGAGCTTTTTGCGCAAGTTGGTCAACGTCTTGCCGCAACCGATCGTCATGCGCGACGCGACGGGGACGGTCGTCTTTTTCAACGAGAGCGCAGAGACCATCGCCCAAAACGCGGTGGCGCTCCGCGAGGCGCGCATGCACCATCAGCCTATCCCCACGCCCATCTGGGACAGCGTCGCGCCAGATGGCAACCTGCTGACGGATGAAGACATCCCCAGCCTCCAGGCGCTCAGCACGGGTGAGATCATCCGCGATGTACCGATGCAGATCAAAACCGCCGAGGCTAAAGAGGACACCAAAGCGATCTTGTGGCCCGGCCTCGCGACGGCGGTGCCCCTTTTCGACGCCGATGGGGTGAAGGCATATTCCGCCACGATCTTGCAGGACATGACGACACTCAAAAAGATGGAGCGGCTCAAAGATAACTTACTCAACCGGGTGCACCATCAACTGCGCAATCGGCTGACGACCATGCGGGGCTATTCGCAGATGGATGCGGGGCTGTGCAACCAAGGCCTCGCCTCGCGCGATCTCGCTTATTGTCATAAGATGCTGGGGCAGATCGCGTCGCATCTCGCGGTCGTCATTGAGCAGACCTATGTGATGGATCAGTGGGCCGAAGAATTGCGCCATCTGGAAAAGCTGGTGCTCGGCAAGCCCGAGTCGTGCTCGCTGACCTACCTCGTCAAAGAGGGCGTCCATCAGATGCAGCGACTGCACCCCGACTATCATTTTACCCTTGATGTTGACTCGGCGGATACCGAGTTGGCAGGACAATGGGTGCAATCCGACATCATCTTTATCATTGACAACCTGCTGAGCAATGCCGTCAAATATAGCCCACCGCACTCAACCGTCAGCGTCTTCCTGAGCGTCTCTACCATCGAGGGTGAGCCAGCCGCTCAGATGCTCGTGCGCGACCAGGGCTGCGGCATTCCCCCCGACAAGTATAACGCGATCTTTAAAAAGGGCACCCGGCTGGGCCAACGCGACGCAGCGGGCAACATCATCCCCGGTACGGGCGCTGGCTTGTCGCTCTCGTTCGACTACGCGGCGCGCTATCGGGGCACCATCTCGGCGCGGGCCAGTAAGGCCGGACCAGGCAGCGAATTTTTAGCCCGGCTGCTCTTGGAACCCTAGCGCGGGCGGCTGAGCCACGCTAGGCAGGTAAATTCACCAGGAACATGCTGCCCTCGTCGGGGGCGCTGCGTTCCAGGGTGATGCGACCGCCCATCGACTCAGCGAGTTGCCGCGCCAGGTAGAGGCCCAGTCCCGTGCCGCCGATGGCGCTCGCCACCGGGGAATCGACCCGCGTGAATCGCTCGAATATCTGCCCGTGCGCGTCAGGCGGAATGCCGATGCCGTTGTCGCTGATGCGCATCTCGACGCCCTCGCCCGTCGCGTGGGCTTCGACGGCGATCTGACCGCCCTTAGGGCTATACTTCACGGCGTTGCTCAGCACGTTTTCGAGAATCTCTTTGAGCCGCGCCAGGTCGGCCATGGCAGTGAGGCCGGGCGCGACCGCAACGGTGAAGTGATAGGGCGTGCCATGCAGCGCCACCTGCTTGCGGCGAGCCTCCACAACCTCGGTCACGACGGCCTCGATGTCGACGGGGGCCAGATGCACCTCGCGCTTGCCGTCCTCAAGCTGGGCTTGCTCTAATAATTGATCCAGCAGTTCTTTCATGCGCTGGGCTTCGTCCGCAGCCGTCTGCAAGAGATGGCGCACGTCGCCCTCGCCCACATCGTCCAGCATTTCGAGCGCCAGATCCAGATAGCCCACGACGGAGGTCAGCGGCAGCCGCAGGTCGTGCGAGGCGCGCGCGATGAAGTCATCTTTTTGGCGATCTAGCGCGCGTTGCTGCTGGTAGGCGCGCTCCATATCCAGGTAGGTACGGGTGTTTTCGATGGCGTGCGCTGCCTGGACGGCGAAAAGCTCAAGCAGCCAAATGTCGTCTTCACTGAAGGTCGGGGGCGGGGCTTCGTCGGGGTGCTTGGGCGCGACATTCTCCGCCGTCTTGACCAAACCGATGACGCCGATGACTTGGCTGCGCTGCTGCATCGGCACGGCGGCCACCGCGCGAAAGGCGGGATCATCGAATTCCCCAGTGCGCAGGGGATAGGCGCGATAGTCGTCGACGCGCTGGCTCTC
>JBBQSR010000597.1:0-2536 GCA_038234855.1 Ktedonobacterales bacterium
ATGGTGAAGGGATGGCGGGGCCGCGAACCGGTACCCAATGCCCCATTCGGTCTGGAGATAGCGCGGCGCATCGGCAGTATCGCCGAGTTTCTGGCGCAAGCGGCGCACGAAGATTTTAAGATAATGGACATCATGGACATATTCCGGACCCCACCCCGTTCCAACAACTCCCGGTGCGTCAACACCGTCCCGGCGTGGCGCATGAGTTCTTCGAGCAGGCGATATTCGGTCGAGGTCAAACTCACCGGGTTGCCATCGATGCTGACCTGACGCGTCGTCATATCCAAACGCATCCCCCCAATCGTGAGCATGGTCGCGGCGGTCGCATCGATCTGCGCGCGCCGCATGAGCGCCCGCAGCCGCGCCAGGAGTTCCGTTTCATCGAACGGCTTGGTGACATAGTCGTCCGCCCCCAGATCCAGGGCGCGCACTTTGTCCTGGGGCGCATCATGGACCGTGAGCATCAGGATGGGGATGGTGGACTGTTGGCGTAATTGCCAGCAGACGGCGAAGCCGTCGGGGGCGGGCATCGATACATCGAGAATGGCGAGATCGCAGGGCTGCTCGTTGAAAGCACGCAGGGCGGCTTCGCCGCTGGCGGCCAGCGCGACCGTGCACTGAGGCCAGATCATGCGTACGCCGAAGGCCACCACTTCGGCCACATCGCGGGCATCATCGGCAATGAGGACATGCATCTTCAGGCCAGCCCTTTCGTATTCAACTCGATTACCACCGTTGCCCCGCCCGCTGGGCGATTTTCGGCCCGGAGCGTGCCGCCATGCAGCGCGATGATATTGCCCGCAATGGCGAGCCCCAGACCTGATCCATGCCCACTGGCTGAGACGTGCTGCCAGCGTTGTCCGATGGTTTCCAAGACGTCGCGCGGGAGCCCCGGTCCCGTGTCGCTCACGGCGATCTGGATGTGGGCGGCATCCGTCAGTGCCGTCAGCGTTATCACTGTTCCTACGGGCGTGTGTCGGTGGGCATTCATCAAGAGATTCAAAACCGCTTGTTCAAGGCGGGGCGCACTGCCACAGTACAGGAGCTGAAAGGGAATAGCCAGGTCGCACTGCTGGTCTTTGTCGGCAAATAACGGGGCCAGACTCGCGACCGCCGTGCGTAACAGCGGGCTGAGATCGAGCGGGGCTTTCTCGATGTGAAACGCACCGTTTTCGATCAGGTTGAAGGCGAGGAGATCATCGGTCAACAGGCGTAAGTGTTCGATATTGCGGCGCACATTGTCGAGTAAATGCTGTTCCGCTGGCAAGAGCCGATCTGCCGCATGGGTCGCCAACATCCCCAATCCGGCGCGCGAGGCAGTCAATGGCGTCCGCAAATCATGGGCGACGGCGGCAATGAACCGCAGCCGCGCCGCGCCTAAGCTGGTCAGCCGGACGACTTCTTGCGTCGAGCGCGTCGCGATGGCTTGCTGCTCCAGCACCTGGCTTTTCAGGAGGGCACTGCTGATCCCCCAAAACACCACGAGGGTCATCTGCACGATCAACACATACGGATTGATCTGCGTCTCCAGCCGTAAGGGGCGCAGCAGCACGATGAGGAGTTGGGTCGCACCGGCGAGTGCGGTGAATTGGAGCGCGCCACGGAGCGACATCGTCGTGGTCGCACAAAATACAATCAACAGGTAGAGGACGAAAATCGAACCATTGGTGTAGGCAGCGCAGAAATAGAGGATGGCGACCAGCGGCAGATCGATGAACGCGCGCTGGAAGTGGTGCAAGGCAGGGACCTGTGCCCGCATGAAGTCGATTGCGCCATTGTACAGAAGAAAAATGAGGAGCAGGAGCCAGGTAGCAATCCCAGCACGATCGCTAACCCCCTCCACCATGCTCAGGAGCAGCAAGATGATAATGGTGATCCAGCGAACCCAGGTCAAGGCTTGCTCCGTTGTTTCGCTGATTGGCGCTGGTATGGCCATTGGATTTCCTCACCACAGGGTAGCGGAGGTGTTGTGAGCGGCAATGCCGCCTTAGGGATAGTAGCACATCACATGCTTTACCGATGGAGGCAATGGCGATGAAAGGCTTTGCAGATGCAGGCGGACTCTTTTGTTGCCTACAGGAGTTATCCTCGGCGTTCCGGATGGCCAGCAACGGCGAACCAGCAAGTACTAGCCGGGACCACGTACAATCGGTTATAGATTTGCTGAAATGATAAGATAGAGTTATCAAAGCAGTACTGCGGGCATCGATGCATATTTCTGGAGGGCAACATGGTTGCTGGTTTTCTGGTCATCAACTTGGATCCGGTGGCAGTCCATTTGGGAGGGCTGTCCATCCGCTGGTATGGCTTGGCGTACGTACTGGCTATCAGCGTCGCATTATCAGCAACCTTGCGTTACGCCGAGTTATTAGGGGTAGAGCGCGAGCGCGTCTGGCGGCTTTTCCTCTGGACTGCCCTGGCGGGACTCATTGGTGGGCGGCTCTATTTTGACATCCAACAACCCGATTTTGTCCGGGACTATCTGCTCCATCCCCTCAATTTGATCGCCGTCTGGCAGGGAGGCATGGCGTACTTC
>JBBQSR010000598.1:0-2533 GCA_038234855.1 Ktedonobacterales bacterium
ACGCAATCTCGCTCTACTGGTTCACAAACAGTGCCGCGTCGTCTGGCCGCATCTATTGGGAGAACAAATCGGCCAGCCTAGCTGGTCCAAAGCTCACATTGCCGGTCGCCGTGACCGTGTTCCCACGCGACATCCCACGCCTGCCACGAAGCTGGATCGAAGACATCTACAGCAACTTGATTCACTACGGCGATGCCAACAAGGGCGGACACTTCGCAGCCTTCGAGCAACCCGAGATCCTGATCAGCGAAATTCGCACCGGCCTAAGGTGCCTCCGCTCATAACACGGACGCCGATCGTGCCTCGGTAATCGACGCGGCACGCTACGAGGCCGTCACAGGTGACGGTGGCAACCTATTCCTGCGCGACCTTGTCGACCTTGATCAAAGCATCGAGCACCAGATCTACAGCCTCTAGGCCCTGATGCACGGTCTGGCGACCCTGCGCCTGACGCGCTTGAGCGCCATAGAGGACATCGACGCGATGAACCGGCAGGTGCTCTGGTCGGCCATCCATCGCATCAGCCGATGATGATTTTCCCTCCTTACCTGTACGGCTGGGGAAGCGGTTTTCGCAAGTTGCCGCCGCTATCCTGTCATTCCTCGCCGAACACCCCCATGCCTAGCACAGACCTGAATACCGTCGCGGTGGTGGCCTCCGGTGCTGACCACGCCGGAGGCCACCACCGGAGCAGCATAGCAGGATATCGCTTTCGTGGTATCCTGCTATCGTGCTCAGTCGCTCACTACTTTTCCTGAGAAAGGAACGCTTTGTGGATTCCCAAACGACTCCCGAACAGATCTCACAACGCCTCAAAGATCAGTTCACTCCCGCGTATTTGACCTTGACCAGCATCATCCAGGGCGTGGCGCTGTCGGCCCTCGTCGTGCGTGTCGAGTCGCACTATCCCCAGTTTACGGCGACCGATTGGCTCTTAGCTATCGCGACGTTTATCGCCATCCTCCTCGTCTGGAACGAGTATGTCATGATGGTCTTAACGTTTGTCTGGGTCCCGACCCTGCTGGATTCTGTGGTTCCCTTTGCCTTTCTTGTCGGCGAGTTGTTTGCCACCCATTTCGTCTATCATGACCTCCGGCTGTGGCTGTTGACGGCTGCGCTCCTTTTTCTGGTGGGGGGTGCCGCACAAATCGTCACAACGGTCCAATCTCGCCTGTTTGCCGCCGAGAATCGTGAGATCAGACGCATCCTCGCTCCCGCCGCGCGCATTCGCACGGGCTTCTTGCTTGCCTTCGTCGTGCTGATTGTGGGCGCATGGGCGCTCTATGACGTGGCGCAGTTGGCGCACGCACAAACGCTTGTCGCCGGGCTGGCGCTGTTGGTAATCATGCTATTTATGGGGAGCGCGGTTCCCTATTGGAACCGCGTCCTGCGCTATGCACAAGGATCACCACGCAAGCCGTAACTGGGGTACTCGGGGGTTGGGGACTCAGCAAAAGGGAAAGGGTTCGATGCAGAATGACGTTGCGGACAAGGTGGTCGCGAGGCGACTGACCGACAAAGTGTGCGTGGTCACTGGCGCGGCGGGCGGGATCGGTACGGCGACCGCCGCGCGGCTTGCCAGCGAGGGGGCGCGGGTAGTCGGGGTTGACGTGCTCGAACACGCGGTCGGCGATCTCTCGCTCCAGGCTGATCTGACTGATGAAGTTCAGGTCCAGCGGGTGTACGCACGGATACGGGAAGAGTTTGGCCGGATTGACGTGCTCTTCAACAACGCCGGCATGGTGACTTCCGACGACGGCTCGGCGCTCAACACTACCTTGGCCACGTGGGAGCGGGTCCAGGCGGCAAACGTAACGACGGTCTTTCTGTGCTGCAAGCATGGCATCCCACACCTCCTCGACAACAATTCGGCGGGCGGCTCTGTCATCAATACTGCCTCCTTCCTCGCGGTGATGGGCGCGGCGACGGCACAGATGGCCTATAACGCCGCGCGGGCTGGGGTTATCGCCCTATCACGAGACCTCGGCATTCAGTTGGCCCGTCGCGGCGTCCGTGTCAACGCCCTCTGCATCGGTCCCATCGAAACGCCCCGGCTGCGCCAAGTCTTCGTCGATCCCGAACAGGAAGCGCGGCGTCTGATCCACATCCCAATGGGGCGCTTTGGCCGCGTCCAAGAGGTCGCTGGCACCGTTGCGTTCCTCGCCAGCGATGACGCCGGATATGTGACAGCTTCCGCGTTTCCCCTCGACGGCGGCATCTCCATTGCCTATACCATTCCCTCCTAGCAGGGCAACCGAAGCAGCGGGGCAGCCCCGCTGCTTCGGTTGCCCAAATAACGATACACTATCGCTAATTCCAACTTTTCGTTCTCTAGGCCTCGTGTTTGGTGAGGATCTGCGAGATCCTCACCAGGATGGTATAAGCGCGGGCTACCAACGCGCTTTTTTTTCCACGATGTGCCGCACTACGACGATGGTGAGCCGCCAGATAGGTAGCCCTGGCTTTGGCGGCCACATGGGTGATCGCAATGAGCACTTGCCGCGGTCAGACGGTTCCTTTGCGGGTTTTACGG
>JBBQSR010000599.1:0-2531 GCA_038234855.1 Ktedonobacterales bacterium
AGCATGCCATAGGTCCAGTACCATTCACCCGGCGCGATGGCCAACCCCAGATACAACTGCGCCGCCCACAGCATGCCAACCAGGCCCCCCAAGCGCGTGAAGAGTCCCAGGATCAGGCTGAGGGCGAGCACCATTTCGGTGAAATAGGTGACATAGGACACCAGCGTGAAATGGGGCAGGATGACCTGACTGATGAAGCCGCGATAGGGAGCGAAACCCGCGTATTTGCTCTCGGTGACGATGTAGCCATGCAGGGCCTTGGCTCCCGCCGCCGTCCAGGGCACCTTCCAACTCAGTTGGGTGTACCAGAGATAGCCGGTCAGGATGCGGATGACAGCTAGGCCCGTCCCGCTCAGCCCCGCCGCCCGCGCGGTGGTCGTGAGCGTGGTTCCCAGATTCCCCAGCGAGAAAGGGGGCAGCGCCAGGGGTCGTGTGCTCATGGGTGATCGCTTTCTGCGGTCTGCGCCGCGTGCCAAATACGGGTCGTTTCGGCGACGACCGCCAGCATGGCCAGGCTGCCGTTGGCCTGCCCCTTGTCGAATTCGGCCTCGCCCTGACCGAGTTGATTGGTGATATGGGCGAAGCAGATGATGGCGTGGTCCTGCGCCGTCGCCAGGGCATAGAGGGCGGCAGCTTCCATCTCCACCGCTGCGATACCCAGCGCGTGTGCCTTAGCGATGAGGGGGGCCGTCTCGCGAAAGGGGGCATCGGTCGTCCAACTGCGCCCGAAGCGCAGTGGGTGCTGCGTCTGACGCCACGCCGCGCGCAGGGTCGTGCGCAGCTTTGGGGGTATATTGCTGAAGGCGGCGGGGGGTAAATAGTGGTAGCTCGTGCCCTCGTCGCGCAGCGCCTCCTCGATGAGCACGAAATAGGGAGGATCGGCGAGCGGCATGATCTGCCCGGCGGAGGTGATGCTGATAAGCAGTTCGCAGCCCGAGGCGAAGAGTTCCTCAGCGACGAGCACTGCGAAGGGGGCCCCCACCACCCGCCCGACGATGCCATAGGTTTGGCCTGCGTGGGTGAAGCGATCCAGCGTGGTGTGGTAGCACGCCCAGGTAGCATCGGGAGTGGCCTGTCCGGTTTGGCGTAGGTACGCGACCAGATCGCCATCAGGATCGAAGAGACAGATGGGTGGCACCGGAGCAACAGGCAACTGCTTCTGGGCGCGTGCCCCCGCGAGCAGATGCGCCACCGTAAAGACCGAGGGTGCGGCATAATCGCGGGGTGCCAACAAGGGCGGAAGGAGTTCGTCGGCCATGTGGGACCTTTCATGAAGCGGATGTTCTTCCTCAGAGTGTACCCGCAACATCTCACGAAAGTCTTATCAGGCCACGACGTTCAGGCCGGGTCGGTGGTTGAGGGCGTGCGGGCAAGCACATACGCCCGCTGGGTCGCGAATTCGATCTCGGGCAATGGCGCACGCTCGGCGACGCGCACGAGGGTGTAGTCCGCGTCTGCTAGCCACTGCCGCATCGTCGGCAGGGGGAATTGGTGGAAGTCTAGATCGACCGTCTGGTCCCACCACTGCGTGCGATGCACGGTCTCGTTGCCTTGGTGAAACCCCACCAGCAGATAGCCCCCAGGGACCAGGATCCGGCGGATTTCTCTGAGCACGGCGGGCAGGTCGATGGGGTCGAGATGAATCAGGGTGTAAAAGGCGACGGCTCCGGCGAAGGTGCCTGCCGGAAAGGGCAGGGCGCGCAGATCCCCCTGGATGAAGAGCAGGTCGGGCTGGCGGCGGTGCGCCTCGGCCAGCATCCCCAGCGAGAGATCGACGCCCACGACGTCACACCCCTGCTCATGCAGATAGTGGGTAGCGTGCCCTGGCCCACAGCCGAGATCAGCGATGCGTCCCGTTACGTGGGTCGCCAGAACGGTGAGCAGTTCGCGTTCGAGCGGTTTGTGGGCCAATTCCTCGGCGAAGTGCGCCGCATACGTTAAGGAATTTTAGCGGCACTTACGCTGGAATCGTGGAGGTTTTCTGCCACTTACCGTGGAAAATTCGCATTTCCCAGATGACTGATGAGGCAATGAGGCCAGCAATCTCATGGTTTCTTTTCCTCAGTTACATTGGAATTCTCACAGGCGGATCCTGCCGAGGATGGCCGTCCCGAGGCCCTGGTGTTGGCGCTCGCGGACTTGCTGGGGAATATCAGCAGCCGCGACGCCGCCGAGGGCATCCAGCACGCCTTGTGGGAAATCTACGCGCGCTGGACCATTGGGAGCTGAGGGCGGCACCGACGTGGTATGCTAGGGGCAGCGATGGCGAGGAGGGTCAGCGAATGGATGTGCTGTACAACGTGGTAGCCCGTCGGGGAGCGCAGGGCATCACGCTCACGCTGCTGGACCCGCTGACCATTCCGCCCGGAGCGCATACGCCGCTGCGCTTCACCCGCGCTGACGGCAGCGCGGTGCTGGCCGACATCTACTGGCCGGAGGATCTGCCGACCCCGGCGGAGCGCGACGCGGTGATCGCGCGCCTCCATCGCATCGCCGAGCGCGATGACCCGCTGCCGCGTGGCCCGGACTGG
>JBBQSR010000600.1:0-2511 GCA_038234855.1 Ktedonobacterales bacterium
GCATAGGGCACGAGACACGCTGGCATCGTGGAATGGGCCAACAGGTGAACCCGCGATACTACGCCTGATGGCCCACCCTCACGCCATATCCCCAGCACGTTGCTACCGGACCATCCCTCTTTGCTCCCTACCTAGCCCCTCGCTTGTGCTTGACAAAGCGCGACGGGTCCGGTAGACTACAGGGTCTCGGAGCCTCGCGCCAGCAAAAAAGGATCGCCCGCATGCAACATTGCCTGGCTGCCATTGATATTGGCAGCAACACCGTGCACCTCCTCGTGGCCGCGACGGATGGCCGCCACCTGACCGTGCTCGCCGACGAATCGATCTTCGTGCGGCTGGCGGATGGCGTGTGGAACCTGGGCTACATCCCCCAGGAGCGTATCGTCGCCACGGCGGAGGCGCTGCGGCATCTGGGCGGCGTGGCCAACAGCTTCGGGGCCGAACGGCTGACCGTGGTGGCGACGGAGGTCGCCCGCACCGCGCGCAACACCCCCGAACTGCTCAGCACCATCCGCGCCATGACGGGCATCGACGCGCTGGTGCTGTCGGGCATGGATGAAGCGACGCTCACCTTCGCTGGGGTGACGCACGGGCGGCACCTGCCCGCCAGCGTCGCCGTGTCTGACCTGGGCGGCGGCAGCTTAGAGGTCATCATCGCCGAGATGGGGCATGGCACCTGGCGCACCTCATTACCGCTCGGCTCGGCTTTCATGCACGACCGCTTCACCCCGCACGACCCCATGCACGCGAGCGAGGTCGAGGCACTGCGGACGTATCTGGCCGAGACGTTGGCGGCGATCCCACAGTTGAGCCAGGTCGAGGCCTTGCTGATCTGTGGCGGCACCGTCAACGCCCTGATGCGCCTGGTGCAGCAGCAGCAGGGGCGCGCCGTGGGGGACCGCGTGCTGCGTCGCGCCGACCTGGACGGCGCGCTCGACCTGATGTTGGCACGCCCCTCGGGGCTGATCGGTGAAGCCTATCGGCTGCGGATGGAGCGGGCACGGCTGCTGCCCACCGGCACCGTCATTCTCGCCGCGCTGCTCGATCGGCTGCGTCTGCCGGGGATGATCATCAGTCCGGCGGGCATCCGTGAGGGCATCGTCCTCGCCACCGCGCGCCATGGCGACGAGTGGCTGGTGGGCGCGCGGGCGGGCATCGACCAGGCACCCTTTGTGGATGCCACCACGCCGCTCGTCTCTGGCGAACTCCACGTGGGCGACCATCACGGCCACCCGCACCCTGCCGCCGATGACGCGGCGGACGCCCCACCGCTGGCGCTGCGGGCGACGGCGGATGTCGCATGGGAACAGATCGACGCGTTGGTGACGGAGATGCTGCGCTATCGCGACGAGGTGCTGGCGGGCGACGTGGAGGCCGTGCATGACATGCGCGTCACCGCCCGCCGCGCCCGCACCGTGCTGGAATTTTTCGTGCCCTGTTTCGCAGCGGCACCGACACGCCGGACCCTGCGCTGCATCAAGCGCATGGCCCGCGCGCTGGGCGGCGTGCGCGACGCGGATGTCGCGCTGGCAACACTAACAACCCGCTTGCAAGAGAGCGAGCCAGAGCTAGCGCCCGCCTTGCGCCTACTCATCAAGGAGCATGACGCGGCACGCCGTACCGCGCGCAAGCACCTGCGCCGTGCCCTCACCGGGACGGAGACGCGGGCGCTGCGCGAAGCGGTGGCCGAGCTGCGCCTGCTGCCCGAGCGCCGCGTGAGGCTGAGCCTCGCCCATCTGCCCAGCGTCGCCCCCGAGGAAGGAGTGGTGCGCTCATGACGGATGTGATCGCCGCGCGCACCCTGCGCCCCGACATGCCCTTCGCCCTGGCGGCCAGCGAGACGTTGGCCGCGCAACTGGCCACTGTGCGCGTGTGGGCGCGCTTCTTGCCCCAGGTGGACCGGCCCCACGAGCACCACCAGATGCGCATCGCCGTCAAACGGCTGCGCTATAGCCTCGATGCCTTCGCCGGGGTGCTGCCGCCGGACGCGCTGGCGTGCGTACCCGACCTCAAGGCCATCCAAGAGGCCCTGGGCGTGCTGCACGATGGCGACGTGCTCTTTCAATCCATCGAAGCGACGCTCGTCCCCATGCGCAGCGAGCGCAAGCGCCGGGGCAACGAAGGGGCACGCGCCCGCGCCCAGCGCCAACGGACGAGCCTGGAAAGCCTGCTCAGCACCACCGCCGCCGAGCGCGATGCCCAGCATCGCCGTGCGCTCGACATCTGGCAGACACTCGACGCACGCGCGGCCTTCGCTCCGCTGGACCGCGCCGTCATCTCGCTCGCGCGGTCGCCATCCTCGGCGACGGCGCAGCCATCATCTGAGGAGTCACCATCATGAAAAACGAGGGAAATGATCAGCACCCTATCGACCATGAATTAGCCTTCACCATGGGCGGCGTCCCGGTCGATGACCTAGCGCATGCCCGCCACGTCGCCGTCCTGGCGGCGGAACTTTTCGCCATCGCCTGGCCGTTGCATGGGCTGGGCGAGGACGCGGCGCGGCTGCTG
>JBBQSR010000601.1:0-2490 GCA_038234855.1 Ktedonobacterales bacterium
CGATCGGGCTGGCGGCGCTGGGCGCGGTGGTCAACTCGACCTACCCTGACGCCTTCACGTCAGCTTTGCCCGCCGATGTGAAAGCGGCGGTGCCTGCCAAGGCGCTGGCGATCTTCCATTCACCACAGATCTTGCTGTCACAGGCACAGTTGGCGCAGGTGCATGCTGGATTTGCGGCACTGGGTCCTGGGGGCGAGCATCTCTTTCAAGAGATTCTGGGCGCGATGAAGGTCGGCGTGGCCCAAAGCCTGCATCAGGTCTTCCTGGTGGGTGTGGGCATCTCGCTGCTCAGCACCCTCATCCTCTTCTTCTTGAAAGAGATTCCGCTCCGTGGTGGCAGCAAGCAGGTGGCGGCCACGGCCCCCGAGGTCGCGCTTTCCGCCGCCGTCCCCGCCGAGGCCGCTGCCAGGGATGCCACCGAAACGCTGGTGCCGATGGACTGAGGGTAGTGTATGGCGCGGGGGAGCCAGCGGGTGACTCCGCGCCTGAGATCACGAAGCCCGTCGTCGCGGGCTATACCCAGGCAAGGATGACAGCGGGTGGCACGCCCATGTGGGCAGTCATTTCATCGGGGGCAACCAACGCGCGCTAGACGCGGCGCGTAGCGAAGTACACCACGAGGCCGATGACCGCGCAGGTAATGATGGCGAGGATGAACAGGATGAAGGGATGTCCGATAGCAACCATGCTCGTGTAGCTCCTTTTAGCGGCGGGTCACCAGGCTCACCGTTTCGATGTGCGCGGTGTTGGGGAACATATCGACGGGTTGCACCATATCCAGGTGGTAGCCGTCGGTGCAAAAGAGGTTCAGGTCGCGCGCCAGCGTCGCGGGGTCGCACGAGATGTAGACGAAGGTGTGCGGCCCCATCGACTTGATCTCTTGCAGGGCGCGGGGGTGGCAGCCCGCGCGCGGCGGATCGACGATGGCGACGTTGTAGCGTTGGCGCGACGCGGCCAGTTGGGGGATCACGCGTTCCAACAGCCCCTCGACGATGGTGATGTTGCTGGCGCGGTTGAATGACGCGCTGGCGCGGGCATCGGCGATGGCGCTGGGCTGCGACTCGATGGCGGTGACATTCGCCGCCTTGTCGGCCAGGAAGAGCGAAAAGAGGCCGACACCGCTATAGCCATCCAGCACTGTTTCGTGCAGCCTGGGCTGGGCGAAGGCCAACGCCTTTTGCAGCAAGATGGGCGTCTGCGAGGCATTCACCTGGAAGAACGACCCCGCCGAGATGCGGTAGATCTTGCCAAGCACTTGCTCCATCAGGTGATCTTGGCCGATGACGACGCGGCCATGCCGACCCGGCAGCCCGACGATGACGACGCCCGCCAGCGTGGGGATTTCGAGCATGATCGCGCGACCGATGGCCTCGGGGCCGCCCTCCGTCAGCAAGCCGCCCCCTGGGCGCGCCTCGATGCTGAGCAGCGCGGGATGCTTGCGTCGGTCCTGCGGGCGGGGCACGCTGAGCGCGCCCGAGATGGCGGGCATCTCGCCCGTGAAGCCGGTGCGTTGCGGTGGATCGACCGCGATGCGCAGGGTGAAGCGTTCAACGTAATCGCCGATTTCGTCGCCCCAGCGCTCCAACATCCAGCGGCGCACGTCGCGATAGATGGCGTCGAGGGTGGGGTGCACGATGGGGCAACTGGGCATATCCAGCACCTCATGGCTGCCCGTCCGGCGAAAGCCGACGCTGCCGCGCTGGTCCACCGCGAACTGGGCGACGGTGCGTTGCTGCCAGTAATTCGCCTCGGGCGGGGTGCCCAGGGTCATCTGCACCGGGGGCCGCTGGAAGCGTCCGACGCGTTGCAGCAGCGATCGCACGATGCGCATCTTCCATTCCAGTTGGGCGGGGTAGGCGATGTGTTGCCATTGCAGCCCCCCGGTATCTACCAGGTCGGGGTAGAGGATGGCGACGCGGTCGGGTGAGGGGCGCAGCACCTCGGCGACGGTCGCGCGCAGATAGTCGCGCCGCTGCTCAACGATCTGCGCGCGCACCAGCTCCCCCGCGATGCCGCCCTTGACGAAGACCGCGCGGTTCTGGTAGCGGCCTACGGCATCGCCGCCATTCGCCATGTCGGTCAGTTCGACCTCGATGACGCTTGGCAAGGCTGTCTGAGATTCCGTCTCGGCCATCCGAACCACCCCTTTTTTTCCCCTAAGCATACGACATCGCGGGCGTGCATCGCCACAAGCGATCATTTTTTCAGCAGTGTATGCAGCAGGTCGAGCAGGTGCAGATAAGCGGTGCCGATGATGAGGCCGCCCAGCAGCCAGCCCCCGAAGGCCAGGGCCATCCGTCGCGCACCGAAGCGCAGCACGGCCAGCGCCTCGTCGGTGCGTGCCAGCACGGCACCGCTCAGCGGCACGATGGCGACGGGCAGCGACAGCAGCACGGCGACGGTCGCGTGCGGCGCGGCACGGCCCAGCCCCGCCGCCACGGCGAAGACATACGCCCCGACCAGCGCGCCGACGAAGAGCAAGCGAATGCC
>JBBQSR010000602.1:0-2465 GCA_038234855.1 Ktedonobacterales bacterium
GCAGCCCTGCACCTTTCCTGTCGGCGGCGAAGGCCGACCTGTGTCCTTCAGTGTATGTGGGTGAGTTAGGACCTCTCGTTGTGTGAGTGAGACGAGTGTACTAGAGGGTCTGGATCGGTATAGCGGTTACTATACCCAATAGTCAGCGATATTGCAACCCCGAATAGATGTTCTAATCGTCACATTCCCTCCAATATCGGTGAAGAGGAACCGATTATCCCATCGCGATTTCACCGTGTTCCCCAAATACCGCGCGCAGGGTATCGGCGATCTCACCGAGGGTGGCGTAGGCCTCCACAGCGGTGACGATCAGGGGCATCAGGTTCGCGGGGCCACGGGCCGCCGTCCCCAGCGCCGCCAGGGCAGACCCCACGGCGGCGTTGTCGCGGCGCGCGCGCAGCTCGGCGATACGTTGCTGTTGCCGCAATTCCTGCGCGGGATCGACTCGCAGCACGGCTGGTTTCGCGGCATCGTCTTGCTGGAAGCGATTGACGCCCACCACGATGCGCTCGTGGTCCTCGACCTGGCGCTGATAGCGGTACGCGGCCTCCTCGATCTCGCTTTGGATGTAGCCGAGCTCGATGGCGCGCACGCTGCCGCCCAATGCATCGATCTTGTGGATGTACTCCCAGGCGCGGCGCTCGACGTCGTCGGTCAGCGCCTCGACATAGTACGAGCCAGCGAGCGGATCGATGGTGTCGGTGACGCCCGTTTCATAGGCCAGCACCTGTTGCGTGCGCAGCGCCAGCCGCGCCGTCTCGGGCGTGGGCAGCGCCAGCGCCTCGTCCTTGGCGTTGGTGTGCAGCGACTGCGTGCCGCCCAGCACCGCGCCCAGCGCCTGATAGGCCGTCCGCACGATGTTGTTATCGGGTTGTTGCGCCGTCAGGGTCGACCCCGCCGTTTGCGTGTGGAAGCGCAGCAGCAGCGAACGCGGATCGCGCGCGCCGAAGCGGTCGCGCATGATCGCCGCCCACATCCGCCGCGCCGCGCGAAACTTCGCCACCTCCTCGAAGAGGTTATTGTGGCCATTGAAAAAGAACGACAGTTGCGGCGCGAAGGCATCGACCGCCAGCCCAGCGTCGAGCGCGGCCTGCACATAGGCGCTGCCATTCGCCAGGGTAAAGCCGATCTCTTGCGCCGCCGTGGACCCCGCCTCGCGGATGTGGTAGCCCGAGATCGAGATCGTGTTCCAGCGCGGCACCTCGTCGACGCAGTAGCGAAAGATGTCGGTGATGATGCGCATCGACGGGCGCGGGGGAAAGATGTACGTCCCCCGTGCGATATATTCCTTGAGGATGTCGTTTTGGATGGTACCCGAGATGGCTGCTGGCCCCACGCCCTGCTTGCGCGCGACGGCGATGTAGAGCGCCAGCAAGATGCTGGCCGTCGCGTTGATGGTCATGGAGGTGCTGACTTTATCCAAGGGGATGCCGTCGAAGAGGCGCTCCATGTCGTCGAGCGAGGCGATGCTGACGCCGACCTTGCCGACCTCGCCCTCCGCCAGGGGATGATCTGGGTCGTACCCCATCTGCGTCGGCAGGTCGAAGGCGACCGAGAGGCCGGTGGTGCCGCTCGCCAGCAGGTAGCGATAGCGCGCGTTGGATTCCTCTGCCGTGGCATAGCCCGCGTATTGGCGCATCGTCCACAGCTGCGACCGATACATCGTCGGCTGCACCCCGCGCGTGTAGGGATACTCCCCCGGCAGGCCGATCCCTGGCGCTGGCGCGTCGGGGCTGTAGAGCGGCGCGATGGGCATCCCTGAACTGGTGGTGAAGGGATCGTCGCGCTCCGGTGCCCGCGCCAATGCGGGGTCGTACACGCCCGTTTGCCAGGCCGTCAATGCCATCTGCGCCTCATCGCGCGCTTCTTCGCTCATCGCCGCTCTTCCCTCCGGTGCAATGCATCAGTGGGCATTGTACGATCTGGGGAAAGCTCTGGTGGGGGTACCCAGCGCACTGGTGGCGGTGCCGCCGTGACCCGCCGCAGAGGCCGCCAGCGACCCCACAGCGGGACGGGTGCCCATAGCATCCCTCCTAGGTCGCGGAAACCACTGGAGCGGTAACGGTGTGGGGGACATCAGCGGTCACGCGTGGCAGGCGGACGAGCATGGTGGTGCCCTCGCCCGCGACGCCGCTGCTCTCGAGCCAGATGCGCCCGCCCATGGCGGTGATCATGGTGCGGCACAGATAGAGGCCCAGGCCGTTGCCCTGCACCCGCGAGGCGAGGTCGCGCGGCAGCCGAGCGAAACGATGAAAGAGCAGATCCTGCTGATCCTGCGGAATGCCCAGGCCATGATCGCGCACGGCGATCTCGACCCATTCTTCATCGCGCCGTTCGATGTGGCGCACCCACCGACCGACATCGCGCGTCGTCGTCTCTTGCACTGTGCGCGCAGTGACCTCGATGGGGGTATCAGCGGGGGAATATTTGATCGCGTTCGACAGCAGGTTGGTGAGCACCTGTCC
>JBBQSR010000603.1:0-2464 GCA_038234855.1 Ktedonobacterales bacterium
CGCTAGGCGTGCTGGCTCCTCTCGCAAGACGAGACAGTCGCCATATGCGCCGGGGATGAGGCAGCCCATGCGCGCCTCCTCGCCCGCCGCCCAGGCCGGGCCAGCGGTGTAGCCCCACAGCGCCCGTGCCAGGCTCAGGGCTTGCGTGGGCAGCCACGCGGGCCGCTCGGGGGTGGCATCGTCGGTGCGCGCGACGGCGGCGTGGATGATGCGCCACGGGTCCGCCGTCTCGATGGGCACATCCGACCCCAATACCACCGGCACCCCCGCATCGGCCAGCGTCGCGTAGGCATAGGCCCCCGCCAGCCGGTCGCCCCACAGCCGCTCGGCCACATCGCGGTCCGACACCGCGTGGAAGGGCTGCACCGAGGCCACCACGCCCAGCGCCGCCATCCGCGCCACATCCGCCGACGTTATCAATTGTACATGTTCTAGGCGAAAGCGGCGCGTCGTGGCGGTGTGCGCCTTTGTGTGCGCGATAGCGTCCAGCGCGACGCGCACGGCTCGGTCGCCGATGGCGTGGATGGCGACGCCCAGGTTGCCGCGCACCGCGCCCGTCACCAGCCGCTCCATCTGGTCGGCGGGCGTCGTCAGCAAGCCCACATTCCCCGGCTCACCGACGAAGGGAGCAAGCAGGGCGGCGGTGCGGGTGCCCAACGCGCCATCCGCGAAGATCTTGATGCCCGTCAGCCGCAGCCAATCATCACCGAAGCCGTGCTCTAGCCCCACCGCGCGCGCGGCGGGCAATTCGCGGACCCGCAGGTAATAGCGCACCCGCAGCGGCAGGTCGCCCCGCGCGTGCAGCCGCTGCATCATCGCCAGCGAGCGCCCGCTTTCCATCGTATGCGCGCCCGTCAGCCCACGCGCTCGCAGGGCAAGCAAGGTCGCCCGTAGCGCCGCTAGCTCTGTTTCCGCGATGTCGCTCTCGGCTTCCCAGGCGTCGTCGATGCGGTCGGTCGCGCCCATCTCATAGAGGATGCCCGTCAGGTCGCCCGCCGTGTCGCGCCCGATGACGCCGCCGGGCGGATCGGGTGTGGCGGCGTCGATGCCCGCGCGGGCGAGGGCCGCGCTGTTGACCCACATCACATGCTGGCTGTGCGCCCACAGCGCGACGGGGTGGTCGGGCACGGCGGCATCGAGCGTCGCGCGGGTGGGGAACCGCTGTCCGGGCCAGAATTGCTGGTTCCAGTGGCGGCCACGCAGCCACGTCCCCGCTGGCAGTTGCGCCGCCCGCGCCGCCACGCGTGCCACCGCCGCCGCCTCATCTGCGCAGCCCGCCAGATCGACCTCCGCCGCCTCGCGTGCCGCCCCCAGCAGATGCGTGTGCGCGTCCGTCAGCCCTGGGATGACCGCCCTCCCGCGCAGATCCAGCACCTCGCACGCGGCGAAGATGCCCACCGCCGCCCGCACGTCGCGCTCGGTCCCCACTGCCAGCACGCGCCCCGTCGCGCGGTCCAGCGCCAGCGCGTCCGCCAGCGGCACCACAGCATCCATCGTGTGAATGACGCCATTCACCAGCAGCAAGGGGGTTGGGTACACCATCAGGCGACCTCCAACTGCACGGGGGCACGTAGGGTGCGAATGGCTGCGAAGACATGTATGCTAAGAAAGGCAGATACAAAGCTTATGGCAGCAGTGAAGATAAGGATAGTAAAAGGGTTTATACCCGAACTGAGAAATGACGGAGCATAAAACATCCACATTATCGGTTGCAAGATAGACGGTATCAGTTTGGTACTTTGCTGATATTGCTGTTTATTCCAGAAGCGCCAGTCGTTCCCTATCTTGAGGAGCAAATTGATATTCACAAGTTCATAGAAGATAAGGATGACTCTTTTCAGCAGGGGGTCGTGTATCTGAAATACGGTTCCTGTTCCAATCATGAAGTAAAAAATCGTGGCGTAAAGGATGAATATATACGCTATGCCCTGGAGACTGTAAAGAAGAGCCCGATTTCCCTTGATCGTCGGATAGACTGCGATATTTTGCCAAAGAAGCCAAGAAAAACTCACCGTGCTCAATAAGCCCCCAATGCCGTATGGAAAGGGGATGAGAAAAAGGGGTATGGCGATACCCCCAATACCAATCGCCTGGAGCTGCCTTGTTGCCTCGTTCCGTGTCAAATTCGCGCTTATTTGATTCATCAGCGACGTATCGGTTTGTGACGCACTCGTGGTACTTGTGATGGCATTAGGAGAAGAAGTCACGGTATCGAGGTGGCTACTCTGTACGGGCGGCGGCGTCCGTAGCGCACCATAGCTAAGGGCACCGACGAAGGCGAGGAGGGCCGCGACACAAAAGAACACGAGCACCACCCACCCGACCTGCGCGAACGGCGCATCGGCCAGCGAACGCTGCGATGCCACAGCGGCCAACAGGTCGAGGGCGAAGAGGTCGGGTGCGAGCAGCATCAAGAAGAGGCTCTCGATGGGCATGCGCGTTTCCCAGTGGGTCAGGCGCGGGC
>JBBQSR010000604.1:0-2464 GCA_038234855.1 Ktedonobacterales bacterium
GATCCCTCCTTCATCGAACGCTTTCAGCGCGAGGCGAAGGCGATGGCGAAGCTGCTGCATCCCAACATCGTCGTTATCTATGACGCGGGCAAGCAGGGCCAGTGGCTCTACATCGTGATGGAGCTGATCACCGGGGGCAACCTGCGCGAACGCATGACGCGGTCGATGTCGCTGGCCGAGGCCTCGCACATCTTCAACGATGTCGCCGAGGCGCTGACCTTTGCTCATGAGCGCGGCATCATTCACCGCGATGTCAAGCCGGTGAACGTGCTGCTCGACGACACGCGCCAGACGCCCTTTCCCCGCGCCGTCCTGTCGGATTTCGGCATCGCCAAGGTCTTGCAGTCCACCGAGAATCTGACGCGCACCGGGGCCGGGGTCGGCACACCGGAATATATGGCCCCCGAGCAGGTACGCGGCGGCACGGTCGACGCCCGCACGGACATCTACGCCCTCGGCGTCATGCTGTACGAGATGCTGTGTGGTCGCCCGCCCTTCATGGCGGAGGAGTACACCGCCATCGCGCACTCGCATGTCTACGAGCCGGTGCCCGCGCCGACGCTCTATAACCCGCGCATCAGCCCCGCCGTGCAGTCGGTCATCTTGCGGGCACTGCAAAAGCGCCCCGAGCAACGCTACCAATCCGCCCGTGAGATGGCCCAGGCGCTGGCCGAGGCCATCCAGTCGAACCCGATGCGCGCCCCCTCGCGCCCGGTGACGGTGATGTGCGAGCACTGCGGCATGCAGAATCCGGTGGGGATGAACTTTTGCCAACGCTGCGGCGAGAATCTGCGGGGTGGGCCACCCGCGCCGCTGCCCTCCACGCTGGGGGCGCACCTGCCGCCCGCCACGTGCCTGCGCTGCGGCGCGGTGAACCCTGGCATGAATAAATTTTGTACGCGCTGTGGCAACCGCCTGACGGCGGTGGTCTGCCCCAACTGTGGCCGACCTAACTCACCCGGCCAGACGCAATGCGTCGCCTGTGGCTACGCCCTGACCGTCCCCCGTTGACCCACGACCCACGCAACCGCTCACCACGAACAACATCCCACACAAAGGAAAACGCCTCGTGACGAATGACGCTGTCTCCGCCTCACAGATGGCCGTGACGACCCTGCCTGAGGGCTGGTCCCTGGCCGATCTGCACATCCACACGAATCTCAGCGATGGCACCGCCAGCCCGCGCAAAGTGGTTGATGAGGCCATCAAGCGCAACCTGCGCGTCATCGCCGTGACGGACCACGACAGCATGGAAGGCGCGAAGCGTGTGCGCGACATCCTAGAGCGCGAACACCTGCCCATCGATCTGGTGATGGGTACCGAGGTGACGACGCGCCAAGGCCATTTCATCGGCCTCTTTCTAGAAAAGCGCATCAAGATGTATCGCTCGGTGGAATACACCATCGAGGCGATCAAGGAGCAGGGCGGCATCTGCGTGGCGGCACACCCGCTGGGCACCCTCGTCCCCAGCCTGAACCGCCGCAAGATCGATGAACTGATCAATCGCGGCTTCATCATCGACGGCATCGAACTCTACAACCCCTCGCCCGCCAACGCGATGGCCCGGGCCGCCGTTCGCGACCTGAACCAGCAATGGCGCTTCGCGGGCATCGGCAGCAGCGACGCGCACTTCTGGCAGCACATCGGCTCGGGTTACACCATGTTCCCCGGCGGCAGCGCCGCCGACCTGCGCACCGCCATCGAGGGTCGCCTGACCAAGAGCGGCGGAGCCGAGATGAAGCCCAAGATGCTGCCCATCCCTGCCTACGTTGCCCAGTGCGCCTGGAGCTGGTTCGTCGACCCCCCCCGCCGCGCCTGGCGCGCCTGGAAAGATCCGGTGTAGCAGCTCACTACTTGGCCCCAGCCATACGGGGAAGCGCCGTGTTATTCCGAGCGAGGGAGGGCAAGGATCGTTTTGCCCTCTCGCTACCCCACGGCGTAAAGGAGCACTCCCCATGACCCTGCGTGAAGCCCTCACTGAAGTCGCTAAGACCGGACCCGCCTATACCGTTGAGCTGATGCAATACGACGGTCACGAACGCCTGGTGGCAGACTTCGAACGATCCGAGGAAGGCGAACGGCTGCTCGACCTCCCCGCCGACCTCACCTGGCTCACCGGTAGCCACGGCCATGAGGGTGAGCGCATCGGCGAGATTCACCTGCAACTGGCCGCCGATGCCGCCACGAAGCACGACACCATCGTCATCCGTCACCACACCGACAAGCAATAACGACAGCCCACCCCCTTTCCCATCCGCAGAGGGAAAGGGGGGACAGTGGCACCCTCACTCCGCCGCAGCGCCCGCGACCATCTCGGCGGGCAGCGCGACGGTGGCGGCGGCGCGGCCTGGCAGCAGCAGCGCCAGCACCGTGCCGCCCGCCAAGATGCACGCACCCGCCACCACGGCGGTGTGGAAGCCCGTCATGAAAAGCGCCGGCCCCGTGACGATGTGCTGAAAGATCG
>JBBQSR010000605.1:0-2464 GCA_038234855.1 Ktedonobacterales bacterium
AGGCTGGCATCGGCCACGGTCAGACGCAGGAGCTGGATGGCCCTGGTCAGGTGCCAAGGCGGCACATCTGAGGCGGCTCCATTGCCGCTTTCTTCGGTGATGGGCAGGGCGAAGGAAGGTGAGAGCGTCATGGGCAAGATCCTGCCAATCATCGCGCACAAAATACGAGGGGACGGCGGTGAAGCGATGGGGAGCGTGACGATGATCCTTTTAAATATAAGACGGCTGTCAAGGGCGCGACCGCGCGACCGCCGGGGCTGTGTCGCCCTGGCCACGCGCCAGGCCATATGCCGCGCCGACGCTGAGGAGTTCCGCCAGGGTGGGCAGCAGCCGCGACGCTAATAGCGCGATGAGGCCGTCCAGCGCGAGGTCGGGCACCAGCCCGCTCAGGTGCAGCAGCAGCGCCACCGCGCCCTCGCGGAAAAACAATCCGCTCGGCGTGATGAAGCTGAGGAAGCCGATATCCCACCCCAGCGCGTAGATGCCCACGCAGACCAGCGCGATGGCGGGCGACGGGGCCAGGGGATACACCGCCGCGACCGTCAGCCAAAAACCGAGGCCGCCCACCAGCCAGCTCGCCAGCCAACCCAGCGTGACGGTGCCGATGTCGCCATACGTCAGCCGCAGCGTGATGGGCGGGCGTTTCAGCAGGGCCAGGCCACGGTTCAGCGCCCAGGCCAGCAGACGCGGATGCAGCCCCACCACCAGCAGGGGCACCGCGACGATAGCCAGCGTGAATGTCGCCAGCTTGCCCGCGCCGCCAAGGGCGTGCAGATTGCCCCACCACAACAGGCTCAGCGCGAAGGCTAGCGCCGCCGTAGCGATCTTCGTCGCGAGCTCGACCGTCATGCTGGCGAAGCCCTGCGCCTTGGGGACGCCCTCGCGCTCGGCCCACGTGACGCGCGCTAGCACATGCCACACATTGCCGGGGATGTAGCGCACGAACTCCGCCGCCAGGTAGATGCGCAGCGTGACGCGTAGCGGCAGCACATAGCCCAGCCGCGCCAGGATCGTCCCCCAGATGACGCCATACGAGATCTCTTGCGCCACCAGCAAGATGAAGCCCAGGACGAGCAGCGGCCAATTGATATGCCAGTGGTGCCGCGTGATGCCCGCCCAACTGCTGAGCAGCGCTCGCCCGACGAAAAGCACGATGACCGCCACCACCGCGACGCGAATGGTCAGCTTTACCCGTGGTTGGCGCACGAAGGCCAGCGCCTGGCGCAGCGTAGGTTGGAGCCGCGCGATCACTCCAAAACCTGCTTCACGCTGAATTCGTCGCGCTGATTGAAGTTGAAGTGGCGAATCATCTCGCTCTGCAAGCCGGAAAGGATGAACTGCACGCCAACGATCATCAGGATCATCCCCAGGAAGAGGATCGGGTGGTTGCGGATGGGGTCATTGGCGACGAAGCGGTTTACCACGACCCAGGCATCGATGCCGAAACCCAGCAAGAACGAGACGATGCCCACCGGCCCAAAGAGCCGCAGCGGTGTGCGGATGTAGGTCGTCAAAAAGAGGACCGTCAACAGATCGAGGAAGCCGCGCAAAAAGCGTTTCGCGCCGAACTTCGACTTGCCGAACTGGCGGGGGTGGTGCTTCACCTTCACTTCGGTGATGCTGAAGCCGCGCCACTTCGCCATGACGGGGATGAAGCGGTGCAGTTCGCCGTACAGCTTCAGTTCCTCGATCAATTCATGGCGATAGGCCTTGAAGCCGCAGTTCATGTCGTGCAGATGCACGCCCGTCGTGGAGCTGACGATGGTGTTGAAGACCTTCGAGGGTAAGGTTTTGCTGATGGGGTCCAGCCGAGGAAACTTCCAGCCTGAGACGAGGTCATAGCCCGCGCGGATCTGTTCGAGGAACTGGGGGATCTCGGCTGGATCGTCTTGCAGGTCGGCATCCATGGTGAAGATGATGTCGCCGCGCGAATGCGAGAAGCCCGCGAGCAGGGCCGGTGATTTGCCAAAGTTGCGCCGAAAGCGGATGACGTGCACGCGCGGGTCCGCCGCGTGCAGTTCCTTGAGCGCGTTGAAGGAGCCATCGGTGCTGCCATCGTCGACGTAGACGATCTCGAAGGTTTCGCCGACGCTTTCCATGCTGGCGACGATCCCTTCGTAAAGGGGTCGTACGCTCTCGCGTTCATTATAAACGGGAATGACCAGCGAAATCGCCGGGGGCGCTTCCGTGGTGGCCGTCGCGCTGGGCCGCACCTGCGGGTCGACGATGATGGCGGTTTCAGGTGGCATTTTCGGTGGCTCCCTCGTTGACTTCTCTTCATTTATACGTTACAGCGCGCCGCAATGTAACACGCGAGGACGTCACGACGCATCGTCAGGTATCTCGCGAGCAGGTCGATTTGGGACAGCCCACACAAAAAGTGCCAGAAATTCGCCCCGAGATCGCTTGATGGTCCATTGATCGGCGACTGGGATGCTCCGAGGGCATCTATTCGCCGAAGACC
>JBBQSR010000606.1:0-2447 GCA_038234855.1 Ktedonobacterales bacterium
GTTCGCTGGCGAGCCACAGGGCCAGCGCCGTCAGCGCGTGGCGGACCTCGCCGCGTTGGCACTGGGCCAGGGCCTCGGTCAAGGCCACGGTGCGTCGCGTCATGACCTCGGTTGGCTCTGGCGTGGCGGGGACGGGCTGCAAACCCCGCGCCAAAAAGAGATGGCTCGTTTGGGGCGAGATGCCCGGCGTCGTCCAAAAGTGCCCCAAGGCGGTCCAGCGTGTCGCCACCACTCCCCCTTCTTCGCGCAGTTCGCGGCTGGCGGCGGTGGCGGGGAGTTCGTCTGGCTCGACACCACCGCTGGGCAGCGACCATGACCACTCTTGCACCGGAAAGCCGAAGTCGCGTACCAACACGACCCGCCCGCTGTCGTCCAGCGCGACGATGGTCACGTTGTCGCCAGGGTCCACCACGCCATAGATGCCCGGCTGACCATCAGGGCGTGTGACCTGATGCTCCGTCACGACCATCCATGGGTTGCGGTAGTGCTCCGTCCGTTCGTGCGTGTGCCATGGACTGCCAGGAGCATCGGCAGCGGGGCGAGCACGGCGCTGTTGCATGCACATAGTATATGATCATCGGGGCAGCGACCGCGACGCGCACGCGGTAAAAGAAGCGGGGGATATCAGTGACGAGCCAGACACCCTTTCACGACCTCGATGAAGAGCCACGCCTCCTCGACATCTATTATGGCTCCTATCTGCGTGCCCGCGACGCCACGCTGAACCGCCCCGACCGCGAGACGCGCGACCTCGCCTATACGCAGCAGCTTTGGCAGCGGCTGGGTATGGAGCCATGGAGCCGCTTCGTCTGCGTCACGGTGGCTGGCAGTAAGGGTAAGGGATCGACCACGGCGATGCTCGCCAGCATCCTCGCGGCTGGTGGCGCACGGGTCGGCACCGTCACCAGCCCGCACCTGCTCGCCTTCCGCGAACGCATCCGCATCGACGGGCACAGCATCTCGCCCGCGCAACTGGACGGCGCGCTGGCGGTGGTCGCGCCTGCCGTCCAGGCACTGAGCGCCGAGATCGTGCCGCCGCACTACCTCGGCCCTGGGGGCATCGTGCTGGCCATGGCGATGCCGCTTTTCCGTGCCGCCGATGTGACGGTGTGTGTCATCGAGGCGGGGCGCGGCGGGGAATTCGATGAGGCGCGCCTGGTGCAGGCCGATGTCTCGGTGTTGACACGCGTCATGCGGGAACACACGGCCCAGCTTGGCCCGACCATCGCGGCCATTGCGGAGACGAAGGCCCGCATCACGCACCCCGGCAGCCCCCTGGTCATCGCCCCACAAGATGCCACGGCCTATCCCCCCATTCGCCGCGTCGCGCACGAGATCGGCTCACCCCTGCATCTGGTGGGTGATGGCCTCGTCGTTCAGCACATCGATGCTACTCAGGCGATCCTGACCTGCGATCTCGCACTGGGCGATAGGCACTTTGACCAACTCGCCATCGGTCTGCCGGGGGAGCACCAGATCGAAAATGCCGCCGCCGCCATTACGGCGGCCCGCGCCCTGGCGGCGCGGGGCTTGGACGTCACCGACGATGCCATCCGCGCGGGGCTGCGGCGCGTGCGCGTGCCGGGCCGTCTGCAACGCCTCAGCGATCAGCCCTTGGTGCTGGTGGATGGCGCGATCAACGCGGCCAGCGCCCGTCAGGCGTGCGCCCATTTCCGCGCGTACCCGTGTCGCCGCCGCACCGCCATCGTCGCCATCCCCGCCGCCAAGGATCTGGCGGGCGTCTGCGCAGAGGTCGCCCCCTATGTCGATACCCTGATCGTGACCGAGGTGCCCTCGGTACGGCTCACCTGGCATCCCCAGGCGTTGCAGATCGCCGCCAGCTACCACGCTGATGCGCGGCTGCACCGTCCCGCCGAGGCAGCCTTCGCCGCCGCCCTCGCCGCCGCGCACGAGGATGATGGCATCCTCATTTTGGGCACGCAGACCTTCGTCGCCAACGCGTTGCACTACTGGGAGGCCGATGCCAGTCGGCTGTGGTGACGCCGCGCAGGGGCAGCCGCCAGGCGACAGGGGCGGTCGTGCCGTCCCTCCTCTGCCATGCTCTCGGGCAGTGTGCAGGGCGAGAGGTAGCCTGGTCTGATGATAGACACGGCATGCGTGCCCTTGTCCCAGACTTCGCGACGCGCGCCTAGCAGCGGGGAGGTCAGCGCGCGGGGAGCATCTCGCTGAGGTCGCGGCCCAGGTCCTTGAGCACGACCATGGCGGCGTTGCGGCCTGGGCCACCCGTCACCGAGCCACCGGGGTGCGTGGTCGCGCCTATTTGGTAAAGGCCCGGAATGGGCAGCGGCCCAGCGCCATCGGCAAGCTGCCCGAACCGCGCATGAGGATGGCCCACCCGTTGCGTTGGCGGCCCGCCACGCCCGCACCATTGGTGGCAAGCTGAGCCACCGCCAGCGTCGCCTGCGCGCGGGATGCCGGAACGTGCG
>JBBQSR010000607.1:0-2437 GCA_038234855.1 Ktedonobacterales bacterium
GGGGCGGACGGGGGAAGGCGGCAAGGTCTGGCTGGCATAACTCAGGCGCAGCGTGCCATCCGCGAGGTCGCTGAGGGGCAGCCGCGCGACAAGCGCGCCCTCACCCGCGAGCAGGTCGGGGGGCGCGGTCGCCGTCAGGAAGGCATCGACCGAGAGGATGCGCCCCGAGGCCAGCACCACGCCACCCTCGATGGTGATGCCCAGCCGCACGGCATCCGTCGCGTCGGGGGGAAAGATGAGGGTGGGCCGCAACCAGCGCAGATGGTACTGGGCGTCGCCGATGGCCCCGTGCCGTTCGTGGTTGCCCGCTGTCGTGGCGCGGTGCAGCGCGGCGAGCGCCCGCGCGGCCACGCCCGCCTGTGCCAGTTGGAGGATCAGCATGGGGTGATCGCTCGCGTCCGCCATGGTGGCCCCCTCTGTGTGTGCGTCCGATGTTTGCTTGCACCGTCGATTCTAGCGCATCTCAGCCGTTTTGGCAAGCGGTGCGCGGCGGCGTGTCATCGCGCGAACCGCGCCCGCCCAAAGCCCGCCAGCGGGAAGCGCGGCGTGGTGCCCAGCGCCAGCGCCGCCAACAGTTCACCCGTGACGATGCCAAACTTGAAGCCGTGCCCCGAGAAGCCCGCCCCGATGACCACGCCCGCCCCACCCGGATGCACATCCAAGATGAGGTCTTCGTCGGGCGACAGGTCATACATGCAGCGGTCGACGCCCGCCAGCGCGGCCTCGGCGGCGGCGGGGATGGTCGCGCGCAAAAAGCCGCGCACCGCCTCGACCTCGGCATCATTGGGCGGGTAGGGCACGTTGGGGTCGACCTCTTCCCCTATCATATGAGATGCCACTTTCAGCCAATTCGTGCCCGCCATAGGAAATCCGTAATAATGCATCTCCGAAAGGAAGACGGGGAAGCGGCCCAAGCCGAACCGCGCGGGGTCGAGTCCGGCGAAATAGCAGACCTGTTGGCGCGTGGCACGGATGGGCAGGTGCAGGTCGGGCAGCACATCACGCACCCACGGCCCCGCCGTCACCACCACACGGTCGGCGTCGAGCGTGGTGCCATCGGCCAGGGTGACGCGTCCACGGTCGCCGATGGGGTCGACGCGCGCGACCGCCAAACCCGTGCGGATCGCGCCGCCCCGCGCCCGCAGCCGTTCGCTCAACGCGACCAGGCACTCCGAGGCATGCATCATGCCCCCAACCGGGTTATAGGTGATGGCGTCGTGCGCGCCGACGCGAAACCGGGGGAAACGCCGTTCGCAGACATCCGGCGTCAACAGATCGACGGGCAGCCCCTCGGCGCGCATGACCTCGTAGCCCGCCAGTGTCTGCCCATCGCTGGCATAGCCCAGCGTCAGCACGCCCGTCTCGGTGTACAGGTGACGACCCGTCTCGCGGGCGAGGTCGGCCCACAGCCGCAGACTGCGCGCCACCATCCGCGTATAGATCGCCTGGGGGCCATATTCGTGGCGGATGGCACGCGACAGGCCGTGCGACGAGGCCCAGTCGTGCCCCACGGTGAACCGTTCGAGCACCGTCACCTCCGCCCCCGCCCCGGCCAGGGCATCGGCGGTCGCCAGCCCATTCACCCCACCGCCAACGACCAAGACGCGCATCGCCGCCATCATCGCACGCTCCCTTGATGAGATTGCACACTCTCACCATCTGTGACGGATTCGCCGCGCTCTGGCCACAAATCGCATGAGGGGGTGGAGTGAAGGGCGAGATAGGACAGGGGAATATCGTGCATAAGCTATGGAATACAGAGCGGGGGGTGGGGGGGCAGCGGGCAGCGGGCGGCGCGTGGCAACGGGGATGGCGGGCGGTTGCTACGCGCTGCGGCATGTGCTCCAGGCATCCGCTCGCCGTCCCCCCCTTGGTGCGCCTTCTCCTGCCCCCCGTCCTCTATTTTTTGCGCTTGCCGTCCGCTTGCAGGGCGGGGGGCGGATCGTTGGGTGGGGTAAAGGGCCGTTTGGGCGTTTCCGGGGGGCGCGGGGGCGGCGTGGGATCGCCGACACCAAGGACGGGACTATCGCCGTCCTCGGTCGGCCTGGGCAGCAGAACGGCATCCACGACCTCCTCCATCCGTGCCACGGTGATGAAGGTCATCTGCGACCGGATGCGCTCGGGGATGTCGTTGATATCTTTTTGGTTGTCGATGGGCAGGACGATGCGGCGGATGCCCGCGCGATACGCCGCCAGCACCTTGTCACGCAGCCCACCGATGGGCCGCACCCGACCGAGCAGGGTGATCTCGCCCGTCATCGCCGTATCGGCGCGGATGGGCCGATCGGTCAGCGCCGAGATCATCGCCGCCGCGATGGTGATGCCCGCCGAAGGGCCATCCTTCGGCACCGCGCCATCGGGCAGGTGCAGATGCAGGTCGCGGTCGTCGGCGAAATCGACATCTTCGATGCCAAACTGCTTGGTGCGCGTGCGAATG
>JBBQSR010000608.1:0-2421 GCA_038234855.1 Ktedonobacterales bacterium
GGTGCTGTTTCAGCGGAACCCGCAACAATTCCTGAATCGCCTCTTGCCTGGCGCGACCGTGCTGGAGGTGCTGCCCACCGAACTCCCGCGCGAGTCGCTCTACGTGGACGCCCTGCTGCGCATACGCTATAATAGGAAAGAATATATCGTCCATATCGAAGTGCAAACGAAGCCGGATGCGAACATGGTGGGGCGCGTCTTGCAATATATGGGCTTGATCTGGGTGCGCGAGCAGACGGTGGTGCTGCCCATCATCCTCTATCTCGACCCAACGAGCACCCCAGACTCCCCCTGGCAGTTAGACGGCCCCACGGGTCCGGTGCTGAACCTGTACTTCACGACCATCAAGCTGTGGGAGCAGCCCGTCGAGGACTGGCTAGCCAGCGGAGAAAGCGCGGCACTGGCCTTCGCCCCGCTGCTGAAAGGCGCGACCATCGACACGCTCGGCCAAGCGGCGGATCTGTTGCAAGGGGTTGCCGATGACGCGGAGCGCGGCAACGCGCTCAACTATCTCATCATGTTCGCCGTGCGGCGTTTCGGCGAGCAGGCCGTCACCAGGTACATGAAGGAGAATCTCATGCTTGATCAGATCATGTTAGAATCCGAGTGGTACCAAATCGTCCTCGGACGTGGCGAAAAAGGGGTGGCGTTGCGCCTGGCACGCCGCACTTTAGAGCGGCATCACGGTACGTTGCCAGCGGACATCCTGAACGCGCTGGGGCAAGCGGATGAAGCTATCTTAGAAGAGGTCGTGGTCAATGCCGCGACGGAAAGCATCGATCAGGTGCGCGAACGCCTGGGGCTGACCACGCCGTAGCCGCATGCTGCTAGCCCCGCGCTGGCTCCTAGGCATAGGTGCTGACGCTGCCAAACTCGCGGAACCCTAGCCGCCGATAGATGCCGAGGCCATAGGGCGACGCGGTGAGCACGGCCACATGGTAGCCCGCCGCCCGCGCTTGCACCATCGCGTGCAGCGTCAGCGCGGCACCGATGCCCTGCCGCCGCAGCGCGGGCGGTGTGACGACATAGTGCACCGCCGCGGCCCCGGCGTGGCAATAGCGATAGACCGTGCCCACTGGTTCATCCCCGCGCATCCCCAGGTACAGCGTAAACTCCGCTGGGGGGATGCGCTCCCATAATCCCTGATAGACCGTCTGCCAAAGGTCGATGATGAAAGCGGGCGCGCCGCAGCCCCAGGTCTGCACCCACTGCGTCACCTGGGTGGGCGTCGTTACTGGGACGATGGTGAGGCCCGCGACGGGCGGTAGGGTTTCATCGAGGGCATCGAGATCGGCGGCCATCGCAGGTTCGGTTTCATCAAGGGTGAGGCCCTGGGCCAGCAAGCGTGCCTCTAGTACCGTCTGCGCTATTGGCCCCAGGCTCCAGTGGAAGGGCCGACCCTGAGCACGGAAATGGGTAATGACGGCCTTGATTGCGGCATCATCCGCGCTATCCGCATGGGCGACGCCATTGAAGGTGGCCAGGGGAATGCCCGTGTCGACCCATGTGACGCCGGATTGCTGCTGCGTGGTCGCGCCGGGCAGCGCCCCCAGCCGCGCGGCAAAGCCTGTATAATTTGCGATGAATGCCTGTGTCAACCGATCTGCATCCATATCGCGCAAAAATGGCTGCATGATTCCATTCTCCTGCTGGCTTTCCCCCCAGTGTAGCCCATGCGTCGCCGATTGCGGATTCCTTCCCTGTGTGACAGAATACATTTGGGACATTGTAAAGTAGCTGCAAGCTTCGCGCGTTGGCACCCCGTCGACCCTTTTCATTCGCGTAGCCCACGGAGCATACTGTAAGAGAGCGAGGGGGGAGCGACCATGAAAGCGAAAACGGTGTACGTCTGCCAGCAGTGCGACGCCCAATCGCCGAAATACGCGGGGCGGTGCACCGAGTGCGGCGCGTGGAATAGCTACGTCGAGACGGTCATCGCGGCCCCCACGGCGGCGGCCAAGGTCGCGCGTGGCTCCCTCGGCGCGACCACCGCCCCCGTACTGCTGCGCGATGTGCGCTCCGGCGACCATCCGCGCATCCCCACCGGTTTCGGCGAGATCGACCGGGTGCTGGGCGGTGGCATCGTCCCTGGCTCCATCGCCCTCATCGGCGGTGAGCCGGGCATCGGCAAATCGACATTGCTGCTCAGTTGCTCTGAGCGCGTCGGCACCGCTGAGCAGCCGACGCTGTACCTTTCGGCGGAGGAGTCGCCGCAGCAGATCAAGATGCGCGCGGATCGCATGGGCATCGACGGAGCGCGCGTGGCGTTGCTGGGTGAGACCGACCTCGAGGCCATCATCGCGGCGACGCTGGCGATGACACCACGCATGCTCGTCGTTGACTCGATCCAGACCATCGCATCGGCCAACGTTACCTCGGCACCTGGTTCCATCAGCCAGGTACGCGAGTGCACGCTGCACC
>JBBQSR010000609.1:0-2415 GCA_038234855.1 Ktedonobacterales bacterium
GGGCTACGCTGCGCGTCAGGGGTCTTTACGCGCCTGGGGGCGTGCCGCCGCGAAGCCCGCCGCCGCGGGCTGGGTCCGGTCGCTCCGCGCTCTCATGGCCGACACCTTTACCCTGCTATGGCATATCATAGGGGAAATGAAGTGCTATGGAGGAATTGGGCGATGGTTGACGAAGCGATATTGGCGCGGGCGCTCGAGGCGGCACGGGCGGCGGGCGCGGACTATGCCGAGGCGCGCGGCGAGACGCAGCAGCGCACCACCATCGCCGCGCGCGATGGCGCGGTGGGCGCGCTCAACACCGTCACCGACGCGGGCTGGGGCATCCGGGTGGCCGTCGCGACCCCCAATGGCGGCGGCTGGGGCTTCGCCGCGACGGATCGGTGGGATGCCGACGCGGCGGCGGCGACCGCCCGCCAGGCCGTCGAGATCGCCCGTGCCAGCGCCACCGCGCGCCGCACCCCCTTCACCCTGGCGGGGCTACCGACCGCCACGGGCACCTACCAGACGCCCCACACGCGCGATCCGCTGGATGTGCCCGCCGAGGAGCAACTCGACCTGCTAATCGCGGCGACGAACGGCATCCGCGCGGCCAGCCCGCGCATCGTCGCCGCCACGGCGGGCAGCCGCGCATGGCACACCGACAAACGCTTCATCAATACCCTTGGCGCGGACCTGCGTCAGACCATCATCGAGTGCGAGGGCAGCCTGGGTGCCACCGCGCAGGACGACAGTGGCTACACCTATCACCGCAGCCTCAACGACATGCACCAGGCGGGCTGGGAATTCATCGAACGCATGCGGTTGACCGAGGAGGCCGAGCGGGTCGGTCGCGAAGCGGGGGAATTGGTCGCCGCGCCGTGGGCACCCGAGGGGCCGCAGACCGTGGTGCTGGGCGACGCGATGGTGGCGCTGCTGATCCACGAGAGTTGCGGGCACCCGACCGAGCTTGACCGCGTGCTGGGCTGGGAGGCCGCCTTCGCGGGCACCAGCTTCCTGATGCCCGCCATGCGCGGCACCTTTCGCTATGGCTCGCCGCACGTCAGCATCGTCGCGGATAGCACCACGCCCGAGGGGCTGGGCACCTTTGGCTGGGACGACGAGGGCACCCCCGCCGGGCGGTGGGATCTGGTGCGCGACGGCCTCTTCGTGGACTACCTGACGAACCGCGAGAGCGCCGCCGACCTGGGCCAGCAGTCGAATGGCTGTGGCCGCGCCTCGGGCTGGGACCGCATGCCCATCGTACGGATGGTGAACGTCAGCCTGCAACCCGGCACCGGCAGCTTCGACGACCTGATCGCGGGCATCGACGACGGCCTCTACATCGAAACCCCCTCTTCTTGGAGCCTCGACGACAAGCGCATGAACTTCCATTTCAGCACCGAACTGTGCCGCGAGATTCGCCATGGCAAGCTGGCGGGCTATCGCAAGGGGGCCGCCTTCCAGGGCCGCACGCCAGATTTTTGGGGCGCGTGCGGTGCCGTCGCTGGACCCGATGCTTGGCGGCTGCACGGCTTCTCAAGCTGCGCAAAGGGTGAACCGCTGCAACTCGCCCACGTCGCCCATGGTGCCGCGCCCATTCGCGTCGACGCACTGCCCATCACGCGCGGCTGACCGCTGTCGCGCATCACCCGCTCTACGCTAGCGATGAAGGGGAAGTAACCAATGGAGGTGACGGCCTCACCGCGTCGTCCGCCGCGCGTCTGGCTGGCGATCAGTGCGGGCATTCCGGTGCTCGGCTTCGTGACCAGCCATAACGCGACGCTGCTCATCTACACCCTCTTCATCGTGGCGTTACTGAATTGCCAACGGCTGTCCGCCACCTTCGCGCGCATCAGGCTCCCCGACGCTGTCGCGTTTTTCTGTGCGGTGCTCATCAGCGGCTGGCTGACGGAGTGTTTCGCCTGGCTGGGCAGCTACCTCAACCGTGACAAGACGCCCGCGCTGTTTCATCCGCAATTAATCCCCGATCTCATCCTCGCCATCGGCTTCTATGGCGGGTGGGCGCTGGCGTGGCTGCTGGTGCTGCGCCGCTGGCGCTTCACACTCGGTCAGGTCTTCGTCACGACGGGGATATTGGGCATCTTCGTCGAGCAAAACGGCGCAGTCGTCGTGGCGATCATTGCTAGCCTGGGGAATCCGCTCGTCGCGGCGATCCTGGCGCTGTATGTCTTCGCGGTGTATGGCGCGATCATGGGGCTGCCGTATCTGTTGGCCGGGCGGCGTCTGCCCGGCGCGGGGCAACACACTGGCTGGCTCAAATATCCAACCATCTTACTCGGCATGTTCGTAGCAGCACGCTTGGTGTTCCTGGTCGTCGCGCTGCTGGCCACGGCGCTGCACCTCATCCCGCCGCGCCAACCGATCTGGGCGCACCCGTTTTTCTGAGGCAGCGCGGACGATGGCGTTGTTCAACCA
>JBBQSR010000610.1:0-2376 GCA_038234855.1 Ktedonobacterales bacterium
GCTCAGGCCCTCGAAGCGATGGAGGGCGATGCCCTGCTGCGCGACGCCCTCGGCCCCACCATCTTCGACGAATATCTGGAGGCAAAGTGGCAAGAGTGGGAAGCCTATCGCCGTGAGGTCACGCCCTGGGAACTGCGCCGCTACCTGCCGCTCTTCTAGGGAAAGATATCCGCGACGGGGATGCTCAGCCCTGGCAAGACCGTTCCCCCATCGAGTGATTCGCCAACGCCACGGGTGAGGAAGGTGCTGGGCGGTGTCCACGCATCAACGGTGCGGCTCTCTGGCCACACCACCCACACCAATGCGGTGCCCGATGCCAGATACAATTCCGCTTTGTCTTGCATGAGCGGGCGACTTTGCAACGGTGAGACGACTTCGACTGCTAGCAAAGGAGCATCAGAATCATACGTCGTATCCGACAAATTGGTCGTGCGCGCGATTGACACATCAGGGGCCAGAACAATGGGTGCCATTCCAGCGGTGCCCAACTCGTAACCACTATCAGCGAGGAGTTGGTCAAGCAGCCCATTAGCCTCACAGTAAGGCGTCAACAACCTCAACAGTAACGCAACGAGCCGCGCGTGGCTTTTTCGTGGTGGTGGCATACGCAAGAGCACCCCTTTTAGCAATTCGTAGCGATACCCGTCATCGGGGGTAGCTGCCAGATCCGTTATGGTGGCGCTGAGGCGGATGATTTCGCCCGACGTTTGGACCGTGGGGGGAGATTGGATGGACATCACGAAACCTGCCTTTCCTGCATCTCATTCTAGCAAGTGTATCACATGCGATGTGAGCCACTCATCCGCAGCGGCGGCACGCCTCTTGCAGGGCGGCGTATCTGTAGAGATAGGGAGGGCGAGCCGTTCCCCCCGCTGTGTGACGCGAACGATAGACCTATCGATCGTGTCCCTGCCCTCTCGCTCGCCTTCCTTTTTTTTATAGGCTGAGCCAAAAGCCAGATACCGCGCCAGCATTACAGATGCGCCTGGAAGAAGGCGACGGTGCGCTCGTGCAGATAGACGCGGTCGGCCTCGCGGCGCGGCATGTGGCGCTCGTCGGGGAAGATCAGCGCGTCGTAGGGCTTGCGGGCACGGGTGAGCGCGTTGATGAGGCGCGCGGTGTGGCGGAAATGCACATTCTCGTCGAGCATGCCGTGGATGAGCAGCAGCTTCCCCTGGATGTCGCCCACGAAGCGCAACACATCGCCCTCGGCATACCCCGTCGGATTGTCCTGCGGCGTGCCCATGTAGCGTTCGGTGTAGGCGGTGTCGTAGCCATCCCATGAGGTGACGGGCGCACCCGCGACGGCGACGCGAAAGACCTCGGGTGCCTTGGCCAGGCACATCAGCGCCAGATAGCCGCCGTAGCTCCAGCCGATGACGCCGACGCGCGCCGGATCGGCCAGGCCCTGCCCGACCAGCCAGGCGACGCCATCGACCTGATCCGCGACCTCGATGGTGCCCATGCGGCCAGCCAACGCGGCCTCGAAGGCGAGGCCACGGCGGGCGCTCCCCCGGTTGTCGAGCTTGCAGACCAGATAACCCAGGTCGCGCAGCAATTGCGCCCGCAGGTTGGCCGTCAGCCCCCAGCCATTCGCTACGGATTGCGGGCCGGGGCCACCATAGACATCCATGATGGTGGGGTACGGGCCGGGGCCATGCACGGCGGGGTCGGGCCGATAGACCGCCGCATAGAGGGTCGTGCCCTCGCGGTTCGGCAGCGTGACGATCTGGGGCGGCGTCAGCCCATACGCCTGGATGCGCGGGTCGGTGGGCACGGGGATCTCGCGGATGAGCGCGTCATCCGCCAACGAGCGCAGCGTGATGGTCGGCGGCTGATCGAGCGCGTGGTAGACATCCAGATACGTCTCGCAGCGGTGGTCCAGCACGACCGCATGGGTGCCATAGCGCGTCGTCACGCGGCGGACCTCACCCCCCGACAGCGGCACCGCGTAGAGGTGCGTCTCATGCGGGCGCACACGATTACCCATGAAATAAATGATGCCGCGCGCCTCATCTACCCCGGCGATGCCATCGATCGCCCAATTGCCAGGGGTAAGACGTCGCGGGGGCATGCCATCATCTGTCTCATACAGATAGAGATGGTTGAAGCCGCCGCGCTCTGAAGCCCACACGAGCGAGCCATCCACCAAGAGGGTGCGGTGACGGGTACGCATCGTCACCCAATGTTCATTCTCGTCGTGCAAGACACTTGTTTGCTTGCCCGTTGTGGGGGAAAATCGCATCACGTCCAGCCGTTTCTGGGGGCGATCCAGCACCTCCGCGCCCAGGTCGCCATTCGGCCACCAAAAGACGCGGGCCAGGTAGCCTTCCGTCCCTTTGGGGAAGAGTGTCACCCACCTTGTGGGGCCGCCTG
>JBBQSR010000611.1:0-2353 GCA_038234855.1 Ktedonobacterales bacterium
CATACGACACCTGAATCTCGAAGCGATCCGCCAACCCCGCCGCGACGATGTTCTTAGCGATGTAGCGGGCGGCGTAGGCGGCGCTGCGGTCTACCTTCGTCGGGTCCTTGCCCGAAAAGGCCCCGCCGCCGTGGCGTGCCATGCCGCCATACGTGTCCACGATGATCTTGCGGCCCGTTAGCCCGGCATCGCCCATCGGACCGCCCGTCACGAAGCGCCCAGTCGGGTTGACGTAATATTTCGTGTCCGCATCCAGCAGATGCGCTGGGATGGTCGGCGAGATGATATTCGCCAGTACCTCGCGCGAAATCTGCTCGTGCGTCGCGTCCTCGGCGTGCTGCGTCGAGATGACCACGGTGTCTACCCGCGTCGGGCGACCATGCTCATATTGCACCGTCACCTGGCTTTTGCCATCGGGTCGCAGATAGTCCATCGGCCCTGTGCCCGCGATGGCCGCGCGTCGCGCGCTGGCGAGCTGGCGTGTCAGCTTGTGTGCCAGCGAGATTGGCAATGGCATATATTCCGGCGTCTCGTTGCACGCGAATCCGATCATCATGCCCTGGTCGCCCGCGCCGATCTTCTCCAATTCATCGTCGGTCAGCTTGTCGCGGTGCTCGCTGGATGTGTTGACGCCCTGCGCGATGTCGGGCGACTGCTGGCCGATGGCCGTCGTCACGCCGCAGGTGCGATAGTCAAAGCCCATCCGCGCGTCGGTGTAGCCAATCTTCCGCACCGTCTCGCGTACGATGCCGGGGATGTCTACATACGCCTCGGTGGTGATCTCGCCCGCCACGAGGATGAGGCCCGTGGTGGTGGCCGTCTCGCACGCGACGCGGCTCATGGGGTCTTGTTTCAGCAGCGCATCCAGCACGCCATCGCTGATCTGGTCGCACAGCTTGTCGGGGTGGCCCTCGGTCACGGACTCGCTGGTAAAGTACGTCTTGGCCGTGTTCATGAAGCTGGTCATGGCGGTGATTTTCCTTGGTTGAGGATGATGGACAGTGAAGGGGCTGATAGTCCCAATGCTAGGCAGAGAGCGGACGCGGGGATTGGTGGCTGGCGGTTAAAACCGCCAGCCGTCCCCGCGACAGGCGGCAAACTACGTGCCTGATTCCCACGACGACAGGTACTTGCGCTGCACGTCGGTGAGGTGGTCGATGCCGATGCCCATCGACTTCAGCTTCAGATAGGCGATCTCGCGGTCGATGGCGACGGGCAGCGTCAGCACTTGCGGCGTGAATTCACCCCGGTGCTGCAAGATGTATTCAGCGGCGAGCGCCTGGTTGGCGAAGCTCATATCCATCACGCTGGCGGGGTGGCCCTCAGCGGCGGAGAGGTTCACCAGGCGGCCATCGGCCAGCAAGAAGACCGTTTTGCCGTTGCGCAGGTGGTACGCTTCCACGAAGTCGCGCGCGGTGAAGTGGCCCGTCGAGAGGTCCTGCAACGCGGCGATGTTGATCTCGTCGTTGAAGTGCCCCGAGTTGGCGATGATGGCGCTATCCTTCAAGTGCTCGATGTGGTGGCGGTCGATGACATTCACATCGCCCGTGACGGTGATGAAGATGTCGCCGATGGGCGCGGCGTCGAGCATCGGCATGACGCGGAAGCCATCCATGACGGCCTCGATGGCGCGGATGGGGTCGATCTCGGTGACGATGACGTTGGCGCCCATGCCCTTCGCGCGCGATGCCACGCCCTTGCCGCACCAGCCATAGCCCGCTACGACGACGTTGCGCCCTGCGATGAGGATGTTGGTGCTGCGAATGATCGCGTCCAGCGTGCTCTGACCGGTGCCAGAGCGGTTATCGAAGAGGTGCTTGGTGTCGGATTCGTTGACCGCCACGACGGGGAAGCGCAGCGCGCCATCGCGCACCATGTTGTGCAGTCGTATGACGCCGGTGGTCGTCTCTTCCATGCCGCCGATGACGCCCTCGATCAGGTCGGGGCGGTCCTTGTGCATGGTGTTGACCAGGTCGCAGCCGTCGTCCATCGTCATCTGGGGCTTGTGGTCCAGCGCGGCGTGGATGTGCCGATAATACGTCGCGTCATCCTCGGCCTTGATGGCGAAGGTCGGGATGCCTTCATTCACCACCAGCGATGCCGCCACGTCGTCCTGCGTGGAAAGGGGATTGCTGGCGCACAGCACCAGGTCGGCCCCGCCCGCCTTGAGCGTGATGGCCAGATTCGCCGTCTCGGTGGTGATGTGCAAACAGCCCGAGATGCGGATGCCCTCTAGCGGGCGTTCCTTGGCGAAACGCTCGCGGATGAGCCGCAGCACGGGCATGTCGCGCGCGGCCCAGTCGATGCGCTGCTTGCCGCGCGATGCCAGCTCGATGGCCTTCACATCGCCATT
>JBBQSR010000612.1:0-2335 GCA_038234855.1 Ktedonobacterales bacterium
CGGTCGTACTGGCTGACGAGCAGGCTCTCGACGATGCCCCGCAAACCCTCGACCACCGAAGGGTGGGTGAAGACCGGTGCGATGACCCCCACGGTGAGCGTGCGCCCCCGTGACAGGCCCTGGGCGAGATGACTGGGGTAGTAGTCCAGTTCATGCATCACCGCCAGCACGCGGCTGCGTGTTTTTTCGCTGACGGCGGGATTCTTGTTGAGGACGCGCGAGACGGTCCCCACGCCGACGCCAGCTTTGGCGGCGATATCTGCGATCGTTGCCATCGATGTTTCCCTATCCGCTTCGATATGGAACCGATTCCATAAGCTAGTGTACCGGATAGCGCACGTTTTGTCAAGTGGTTTGGCGATCAATTTCGTGCGATACTGGAAGCGCTTCAGAGATCTCCGTCGCGGGAGGTGCAGCTGTACCGCTCGCGCGACCTGCGCGCGTGGGAATATTTGCACCCGCTCTGCGTCGGCGGCGCGGCGGATGGCACGATGTGGGAATGCCCCAGTTTTTCCCCATTGGGCGATCAGCATGTGCTGTGCGTCAGCATCATCCCCACGCGCGAGGTGGTGGCCTTCGTCGGCACCTATGCGGATGCGCGCTTCACCCCCGAACGGCGGCAGGTGCTGGACGGCGGCCAGACCTTCTACGCGCCGCAGGTGTTCCGCGATGCCACCGACCGCACGCTGCTCTTTGGCTGGCTGGCCGAGGAGCGCCCCCTTGCGCCTCACCTATGATCGCTCACAAGCACTGCTGGCGCTGCACCTGACTGCTGACGCGACGCCCCGCGCCGTGCCTCTCGTCTTGGCTGATGCTGCGCCCCTCCATCTGCGACTCTTTTGTGGATGCTTCCGTGATCGAAGTCTGTGCGAATGATCAGGCCTGGCTTTCCGCCCGCATCTATGGGGAAACGGAGGCATTGCCAACGTTACAGTGGAGCGGGGTTGTCAGCGCCAGTTGAGTGAGTCAGCCTGGGATGTTTTCCGGCATCATCCTGGCCAAGCATGGTGCTGGTGCAGCGACGGCTGCATCGCGTCGTGAAGGCGTTGCTCATAGGGTGTGGGCACCAAACCGGTCATGGCGCGCAGCGTCGCGGCTTCGTGCCACAGCCTGAGGGCGCGTTCCCATTCAGTCATGTGAAGCGCACCCCACGCTTGCCCTTCTAACCCATGGATGAGGCCGATGTGGTCCCCCACTTGCCGGGCGAGGGCGGTGCCATCTGCGAACCATTGCAGCGCGTCTGGCACCGAGCGCTGGGTCTGGGCGATGCGGCCATGCAGGATCACGGCTGCCAGGGTCCCTAATACGAGGTGTAGCTCTTCCGTGCGCTGGAGCGCTTGCTCAGCCCAGCGGCTCGCTTCGGCTGGTTTGCCTTGATGCAGGGCGATGTCGCCTAACAGCAAATGGCATTGCATCATCCACACGGGTTCACCGAGTTGCGTCACGGTCGCCAGACTACGTTCGACCCACGACAGGGCTGCGGGCAGGTCGTCCTGCCAAAGCGCCACCCGTGCCAGTCCCTCTTGATTCAAGGCGACCCAGTAAGGGAGCGCTTGCGCCTCCATCTGGGCGCGACTTGCGGCAAAGTGCTGCTGTGCCACCTGTGGATGCCCTTCCAGCAGAGCGATGTGGCCGAGATAAAAGAGGATACGCGCGCGTTCTTCCGGTGTGCCAGCCACCGCGTGCGCGTCTTGCAACGCGAGCAGCGCTTGATGGGCCTGGGTGATCAAGCCTCTTTCCATGAGCTGAACCGCTTGATTTTCCAGCACGGCGCGCATGTGGGCGTGGTCGCCCACGGCCTGATAGTGCTCAAAGGCTCGCTGGTAACGCTGTGTCGCTTCTTCAAATCTGCCAAGCCGATTGGCAATGACGCCCAAATTATTCCAGAGACCAGCCACCCGTGCCCCGTCCTGCGGCGCGGCTAGCTGCTGGATGAGCGTCAAGCCTAGCCGTTCGGCCTCGGCAAAATCACCCTGGCGCACGGAACATTTCAGCAGCAAGTCGAGGGCGGCGCTCTGGTCGAATTGGCTGGGGACTGCGGCCACAAAACGCGTGAGCCAGCGTTTGGCGTTGCGCCACAGGCCTTGCTGATCCCAATAGCTCCACTGCCCGCTGAGGAAAGCCAGCGCCATAGGCCAATCATGCGCTTGGAAAGCCCATTCCGTCGCGGCCTCGCGGTCGGCCTGGTTGGCTGCCATGGTCGCTAATGCGGGCTGCAACTCCCCCGCCTGGAGCGCCTGATCGCAAGCGGTGATGACCGAGAGCAGGTAACGCGCATGGCGTTGCTCGCCCCTGGCGCGGAGTCCTTGGTTCTCTAGCTGCGCGCGGGCGTACC
>JBBQSR010000613.1:0-2315 GCA_038234855.1 Ktedonobacterales bacterium
CCACGGCGACCCCCTGGCACGTGGCACGTGAGCATCTGGAACGCGCCGAACTCTTCTGGCTCTCGACGGTGCGACCCGATGGCCGCCCGCATGTGACCCCCATGATCGCCCTGTGGCTGGATGACGCCCTCTATTTCTGCACGGGTGCCAGCGAACGCAAGGCGCACAACCTGACGCACACTGCCCACTGCGCCATCACGACTGGCGTTAATGCCCTCAACGCGGGACTCGACCTGGTGCTGGAAGGCGACGCGGTGCGCGTCCACGATCTCACCACGCTCCGCCAGGTGGCCGAGGGCTACTTGACGAAGTACGGGGAGGATTGGCGCTTCACCGTGCGTGATGATGGCGCGTTCATCGGCGGGGGCGGCGAGGCGTTGGTATATGCCATGCGACCCGCCGTCGCCTTTGGCTTCGGTAAGGGCACCTTCAGCCAGACACGCTGGCGCTTTTAGCGCGAAGCAGGGCCAGCGGTCCCCATCGTGCCCCTATAGCCGTGTCTTTGGGTTGCGGGGGCGGTCGAGCTTGATGCCAGCGGTTTGCAGCGAGGCGCGGTGCTCTTGGGCCAGGGTGACGTAGACGGCGGCGTTGACGCCGATGCGGGCGCGTTCGCCGTCGCGCAGGGCACGCGCGACCTTGCCTGGCACGCCCAGGACGATGACGCCGCCCTCGATGGTCTTGCCCTCGGGCACCACCGCGCCCGCCGCGATGATCACCTCATCCTCGATGGTCGCGCCGGAAAGGACGGTGGCATGCATCGCCACCAGGATGCGGTTGCCCAGCGTCGAGGCGTGGACGATGGCCCCATGCCCCAGCGTGCAATCCTCGCCGATGGTGCAGGGCAGACCCGGATCGACGTGGACCACCGCGCCATCTTGCACATTGGTGCGCGCGCCGATGGTGATGGATTCGGAATCCGCCCGCAGAACGGTGTTGTACCAGATGCTCGCGCCCGCGCCGACGCGCACATCACCGATCAGCATCGCGCCGGGGGCGATGAAGGCATCGTCCGCGACGGTGGGCCACACGCCCCGAAATGGCAACAATGGCATAACTGCTGCTACTCCCCTGTGCGCTTAGCTGCGGGCGCTGCCCGAGACGGTGTTGAGCGTGACCCATCCGGCGATGAGGCCGACCGCCGCCGCGAAGGCGAAGGATACTGGATTGAACCAATAGTTGTGGTGCTGGCCGCGTCCGATGAGGGCGGCGATGCCAAAGACGATGGCGACCCCCGCGACCAGTGCCGCCACCGCGAATGTCACCACGCGCGAGTTGGCCAGCAGCGCCACCGGCGACGTTCCCGTGTACTGCCGCGTCACCTGCCAGCCGAGGTAGCCAAACAACCCGACGATCAGCAGATCGACGATGGCCCCGCCCGCGAAGGGAATCTTGCTGACGCCAAAGAGGACGCCAAAGACCACCGCGAAGACGATGCCCACCAGCACCCCCTGTGCCCCGCGCCCAAAGAAGCTGAGGAAGAAGGTGAAGGCGGCGATGAGCGGCGCGAACCGCTGCTGGTTGCGCCCGCCCGTGGTGCGCGTCAGGGTCAGATATTCATTGTAGGCTTGCCGATAGTTGCGCTGTTTGCGATAGATCTGCGCGCGCAATTGCACGACCTGGCCCGTGGGGATGAGCGGATTCATCTGCTGGGCGGTGTTGACGGCGTCGAGCGCGGCGGGGGCATCCTTCATCTCAGAGAGGGCCTGAGCCAGGCCAAAGTGCGCGCCCGCCATGGACTTGTCTTGCCGCAGCGCCGCACGGAAACCTTCCGCCGCGCCCTCGTAATCTTTATTGTTGAGCAGCGCCATGCCTTTGATATAGTGCGCGGCGGCCAGGCGCGGCTCTAGCCGGACGGCCTCTTCGGCCTCCTCGCTGGCGCGGGTAAAGTCGCGCTGGGTCAGCAGGGCCATAGCGAGCTGCACGTGGGTGCGGGCCTCGCGCGGCTTCAGCTCCACGGCGCGCTCGGCAGCGGTCAGGGCTTCCTTGGGGGGATTGACCTGGTTGGTCTGCATCAGCGCGTCGGAAAGCAGCAGCAGGGCATCCACCGAGTTGGGCTGGGCTTCCAGCACGCGGCGCGTCTCGTTGACGCCCTCGCGCGCGCGCTGCATCTGGATCAACGCTTGGGCCAGCAGCAGGCGCGTCGCGATCTCGTCGGGCTTCTTTTCGAGGCGGCGACGGCAGATCTCTTCGGCGCGGGCGGGTTGGTTATTCATCAGGGCGAGTTTGGCTTGCTGAATCTGCCCGCCCGCAATTTCACCGCCCGCGCTCGATCCGCCACGGTAAGGCATGCGTCTCATCGGGGGTGGTCCCTTTCT
>JBBQSR010000614.1:0-2308 GCA_038234855.1 Ktedonobacterales bacterium
GATATCGTCACCTACGTCGCCGTCACCCTGCCCCAACAGGCGCAAAAGTCGTCTCACTAGCGCGTCGGTGGCACGATGCCCATCACCACGGGAAAAGAGCGAGCGCATGATTCAGGCTGATGTCGTCGTCATCGGCGCGGGCGTCGCGGGGTTGACTGCCGCCCAACGGCTGGCGGAGGGCGGGCGCAGCGTCGTCGTCGTCGAGGCGCGCGGTCGCCTGGGGGGCCGCACCTCTACCGCCCAACACGCCGATCTCGCCGCCCACCATGGCATCTCGCCCGTTCCGCTGGAATTTGGTGCCGAGTTCGTCCATGGTCTGCCGCCCGAAACCTTCGCGCGGCTCGGTCCCGATTTCGCCCTCTATGAGATTGCGGGGGAGATGTGGGCGGCACGCGCTGATCAACCGCCGCAGCGCGGACATCAGGCGGCGGGTCACCAGGAAATCATGGATGCCATATTCGGGTGGGAGGGTGAGGACCGCCCGCTGGATGCGTTTCTCGCCGAGCGATTCGGCGGGTCGGCGCACGCCAGCGCGCGGCAAAGCGTGACCGCGTATGTCGAGGGCTTCGACGCCGCCGACCCCACCACCGTGAGTCTGCGATGGTTGGCGTTCAGCGAGCGAGCAGCGCGCGGCATCCACGAGGATCGGCAGTTTCGTCCGGTGGGCGGCTATGTTAGCCTGATCAACCAGATGCAGCGAGGGCTGGACGCGCAGCGGGTGCCGATCCATCTCGACACCATCGTGCACGCGGTGGAGTGGTCGCCCGGCGCGGTGCGCATTCAGGCGCATGACCCAGCGGGCAGCGCGACGGAGCCGTTCAGCGCCCGCGCCGCGGTCATCACCCTGCCGTTGGGCGTGCTGCTGGCACCGCCAGGCGACCTGGGCGCGATGCGCTTCACCCCTGATCTGCCCGATAAGCAGGCGGCCTATGCGGGCCTCGCCATGGGGCATGTGTGCAAGGTGCTGTTGCGCTTCCGCGAGGTCTTTTGGGAAAGCCATCTGGCACCGTACCCGCAGATGCCAGAGATGGCGTTTCTGCGCGCGCCCGATGCGGCGTTCCCGACGTGGTGGTCGAGCTATCCGCTCTTCGCGCCCCTGCTGACGGCCTGGGTCGGGGGGCCGCGTGCGGCGGCGATGGGGGGGAACGCCTCGGGCATCATCGGGCAAGCCGTCGCCTCGCTGGCGGGCATCTTGGGCGTCTCGGTTGGGCAGATCGAGGCCGAATTGGTCGAGGCGACGATGCACGACTGGGCGAGCGATCCCTTCGCGCGCGGGGCCTATAGCTACGTGCGCGTGGGGGGCATCGACGCCCCCGCCCAACTCGGCGCGCCCGTGGCCGATACGCTCTATTTTGCGGGCGAGGCGGCGAATACCCAGGGGCACACCGGCACCGTCCATGGGGCCATCGCCACCGGCGAGACCGCAGCGGATGCGATCCTAAAGCAGTGGGCATAACACGTAGCGCATAGGACCATCTCACCTGGCGCGGCGCATGCGGTACAATGAAGCGAGTGATGCAAAAGATCGCGCAACAAAGAGGCGGTGGTGGCGATGCAACGACGATTTGGCAGACGGGCAGCGGCGGCGCTCGGCGCGACGGCGGCCCTGGCGGGGGTGGCGCTCTATGGCGGTGCGCGCTACATCGTCACGCAGTTGACGCGCCCACAGCCGCTGGACCCCATGGCGGACTTCACCTTCACCCCCTGGGAACTGGGCGTGCCCTGGGAAGATGTCACCTTCGCCACGCGCGACAGCGGCTATGAGGTGCGCGGTTGGTGGCTGCCACACCCGCGTGCCGACCGCGTCATCATCGCGTGCCCCGGCTATCGCGGCAACAAATCCGAACTGCTGGGCATCGGCACGGCGCTCTGGCGCGCGGGCTACACCGTGCTGCTGGTCGACTTTCATGGCCATGGCGTGCAGCGCGGCGAACCGGTGACGCTGGCCTACCGCGAGGTCGGCGACTTCCTGGGCGCGGTGGATTACGTGGCGACGCGGGCACCAGGGGCACAACTTGGGGCGATCGGCTTCTCGATGGGCGCGGCGGTGGTCATCCAGGGAGCCGCACGCGAGGAGCGGGTGAGCGCGGTGGTGGCGGATAGCCCCTTCGCGACGCACCGCGACATCGTCGCCGCGCGCTTCCGCCAGATCGTGCCGGGGATCTCGCCACGCCCCTTCCTGGCGCTGGCCGACCCGATGCTGGAACGGCGCGCGGGCTACCGCTTCGACCAAGTCGAGCCGCTGCGTGAGATCGCAGCCATCGCGCCGCGCCCGATCTTGCTCATCCACAGCATGGGCGATCAGATC
>JBBQSR010000615.1:0-2288 GCA_038234855.1 Ktedonobacterales bacterium
TGTGTCGGGGAGAACGAGACAAAAGCACGTCAGGATAGGTATGAAGGACTTTCGGCGCGTGTCAGGGGAACGAGAGACCTGTTAGCTGGCGGCATGGATGAGGTTGTCGGGGAATGTCGCTGTATCCGTGGGGGCATCCCAGTTCAGCACCAGCAATTCGGTGATCTTGCCGCGTCGCTCGGCCCGCGCGTTGATGGCACGCCCCGCCGTGATGGTGACGACGCGGAAGTCGCGGTAGAGGTCGCGCGTGAAGGCGCAATCCGAATTCGACAGCAGCGCCCGCACGCCGCGCCGCGCTAGCTCGGCGAAGGCGTCGCGCAGCCGCACCTGCTCGGCCTCGCCGAAGCCCTGGCGCGAATACGTGGTGAAGTTGCTGGTGACGCTGAGCGGTTGATACGGCGGGTCGAAGTACACCAGGTCGCCCGCCACCGCGCGGTCTAGCACCGCCGCGAAGGGCGACTGCGCGATGGTGCTGCCACGCAGCGCGTCGCTGGCCGCGTGCAGCGTGGCGGTGTCGCAGATGGTTGGCTGCACATAGCGGCCCATCGGCACGTTGAAGCCGCCCGACGCGTTCTCGCGGTATAGCCCGTTGTAACAGGTGCGGTTCAGGTAGATGAAGCGTGCCGCGCGTTCGATGGGGGCGAGATCGGTGGGTCGTTGGTTGCGCGTCGCGTAGTAGTAATCATGACTATGCAGCGCCGCGTGCTCACGCAGCCGCGCGCACAGTGCAGCCACCTCGTCACGGACGCAGGAGTAGACATTCACTAGCTCGGGGTTGATGTCGGAGAGCACGGCGCGGGTCGGGGCGAGGGCAAAGAAGACCGCGCCGCCGCCACAGAACGGCTCGTGATACGTGCCGAAGGTGCGCGGCAGATAGGGGGCGTATTGCGCGAGCAAGCGACCTTTTCCGCCCGCCCATTTGAGGAAGGGCTTGGCCCGGATGCTGGGTGAAGGCATGGCTATCGCGTCCATCTCAGCCTGGCGGCCAGCCGAGCGCGCGGCCACCCAGCATATGCACATGCAGATGATCGACCGATTGCCCCGCGTCGCTGCCGTGGTTCATCACCAGCCGGAAGCCGGTCGCCTCGATGCCCTTGTCGCGCGCGATGACATTCGCCGCGTCGATGACCGCCGCCAGCGTCTGCGCATCCGCCGCCGTCAGGTGCGCGGCGGAGGGGATGTGGCGACGCGGGATCGCCAGCACATGCACGGGGGCCTGGGGATTGATATCCGCGATGATGATGGCCTCATCCGTTTCCAGCAGCTTCGCCGCCGGAATCTCGCCCGCGATGATGCGGCAAAAGAGGCAGTTCGGGTCGCGCGCGGGGGCAGCCATGCGGGGGCATCCTTTCGTGGCAGCAGCACCAGGGTAGGGATCTGCTTTCATCATAGCGCATCATCCCATTCGGCGTCCAGGGGTGGGCGAGATTGCGCCGCACTCAAAGAGATGGGGACGGCGTGAACACGACGACCACGAAAATCCACGAAAGACCCGAAGGATGAGAAGAGAAAGGCAGCGAGGGAAGCGCTGCGGCTTCCCTTTCACCCTTCGTCTTCTTCTTCGGGTCTTTCGTGTTGCGATCCGTCCCCGTCGCTTAGACGCGGACGATCTGGGCGGCCTCGTCGCGCAGTTCGCGGCGCAGCACCTTGCCCGTGTTGTTCTTGGGCAGGGCGTCGCGGAAGGCGATGCGTTTGGGGGCCTTAAAGACGGCCAGGTTGGCGCGACAGTACTCGATCAACTCGGCCTCGGTGGCGGTCGCGTCGGGCTTGAGCACGACGAAGGCAAAGACCGACTCGCCCTGATAGGAATCCGGCGCTTGCACCACGGCGGCGTCGGCCACGGCGGGGTGGCGGAAGAGGGTTTCCTCGACCTCGCGCGGGTAGACGTTGTAGCCCGAGACGTTGATCATGTCTTTTAGCCGGTCGACGATGTAATAGTAGCCATCACTATCCATCGTCGCCAGGTCGCCCGTGTGCAGCCAGCCGTCTTGCAGCGCCTCGGCGGTGGCCTCGGGGCGGTGGTAGTAGCCCGCCATGATGTTCGCGCCACGGCAGATCAGCTCGCCGATCTCGCCTGCGGGCACGTCCTGGCCGGTGGTGGTGCTGATCAGCCGCACCTCGACGCCCGCGACGGTGGGGCCGATGGAGCCGGCCTTGCTGATGGGGCCAGCGGCGTTGGTGGTGACGACCGGGGCGGCCTCGGTCAGCCCATAACCCTCGGTGATATCCACGCCCGTCGCGGCCTTGAAGTTTTCGAGCACCTGCACCGGCAGCGCGGCGGCACCCGA
>JBBQSR010000616.1:0-2284 GCA_038234855.1 Ktedonobacterales bacterium
ACCGCGCCCGCGCCTCTTGGCGGCGGCGATGCGTGCGCAAGACGTAGAGCGTGAAGCGTTTGCGCCGATGCCGCAGCCGCCGTCGATCCGCCACCGCCTGCTTGTCGGGCGGTGGAATGAAGGGGATCGCGGGCAGATCGCCGCTGTCACCGCGTGCCACCGGCTCCGTCGCTGGCATCGCCTCTGGCGCGGGGGCGGCCTCGCTCAGGGGCACATCGGTCGGCTCGGGGGGCGGCATTGCGTTATCTTCAGGGGGAATGGCATCGGGGGGCAGTTCGTCGTCTTGCATCGGTCACTCCGTGTGCTTCTCTGGGGCAGGGACGATATCAGGCAGATTCCAGTATAACAGGTTGGCTTCGCGGTGGGCAGGGGGGGAGCCTTTTGGGTCATGGGCGGTGACACCTTTGCGATTTGACAAGGTGCCGCTGGCGGGCATACACTGATAGGAGATGCCCTCATCTATTTTGCCACATGACGCCCCTCATGTGCCCCCCGGTTTGTAAAGAAATCGGGGGCGCGCTGAGCATTGCCGAGGAGAGACCTTCCATGTCCACTGCCCCAGCCTATACGGGTGGCACGCCGACGGTGCGCACCCGTTTCGCGCCCAGCCCCACGGGCATGCCCCACATCGGTGGCTTGCGCACGACGGTTTTCAGTTGGTTGTTGGCGCGCCACAGCAACGGCCAATTCCTGGTGCGGGTGGAAGACACCGACCAGACGCGCACGGTCGCTGGGGCCGTCGAAAACCTGCTGCAAGGGCTGGAATGGATGGGCATCGTTCCCGATGAGGGGCCGTTCGTCGGTGGTCCTGTCGGTCCCTACTATCAATCTGAGCGCAAGCAGATGTATGCCTATTACGCCGCGCAGTTGGTCGCCAGCGACCATGCCTATCGCTGCTTTTGCACGCGCGAGCGGCTCGACGAGGTGCGCGCCGAGCAGCAGGCACGCCACATGCCCACCACTGGCTATGATCGCCATTGTCGCGCCCTGTCGCCCGAGGTCATCGCCGGGAATCTCGCGGGCAACCTTCCCTTCACCATCCGCCTGAAGGTGCCGCTGGATGGCGAGGTCGTGGTGCGCGAGGCGCTGCGCGGCGAGATGGCTTTCAAGAACAGCACGCTGGAAGACGCTGTCTTGATCAAGTCCGATGGCTTCCCGACCTACCATCTAGCGAACGTCATCGATGATCACACCATGGCGATCACGCATGTGCTGCGCGGCGACGACTGGCTGCCCAGCGCGCCGCTGCACGTGCTGATCTACCAGGCGCTCGGCTGGGAGGTGCCTGTGCTGGCCCACACGCCGAACGTGATGGGAAACGATGGCAAGAAGCTGAGCAAACGCCACGGCGCGGAGTCGATCCTCTTTTACCGCGACGCGGGGTTCTTGCCCGAGGCGATGATCAATTATCTGGCGCTGGTCGGCTGGTCCTATGACGACAAGACCGACATCCTCAGCGTCGACGAGTTGATCAAGGCGTTCAGCCTGGACCGCGTCCACACGGCGGGCGGCGTCTTTGACCTGGAGCGGCTGCGCTGGATGAACGGCGTCTACATCCGCGCCCTGCCCTTGGACGAATTGGTGACGCGCGTGCTGCCCTACCTAGAGCGCCCCGCCGGCGAGGGGGGCTTGCCCGACACCATCGCGCGGCCCATCGACCGCGGCCTGCTGCGCCGCGTGCTGCACCTGGACCAAGAGCGGCTGAAAACGCTGGGCGATGCCGTGGACCTCACCGCCTTCTTTTTCGAAGATGCCCTGGCCTACGCGCCCGAGGCCCTGATCGGCAAGGGCCTGACCCCTGAAAAGGCGCTGGATGGCCTGCGCCGCGCGACCGATCTGCTGACCAGCATGCCCGACTGGGAACCCACCGCGATGGAGGCCGCCATGCGCGCCCTCGCCGAGGAACTGGGCACCAAGCCCGGCCCGCTCTTCATGGGCGTGCGCGTCGCCGTGACGGGCCGCACCGCGACGCCGCCGCTCTTCGAGACGATGCTCACCCTGGGCCGCGACCGCAGCGAAGCCAGATTGCGCGATGCCGTGGCGAAGTTGGAGAAGCATGTTGCCGGATGAATGGGCTGATGCCGCCTTTTCCCCGAGACCCGAGAGATCGGATTACAGCACCTTTCAAGAAGGTGGCGAGGCGAGGCGGTAGGCGGCATCAACCAGCCAGCCATGGGCGTCGGTGGGAATCACCGCCGTGCTAGCAACAGCACGCGCACCGAGCAGCGCCGAGCGCGTGCGGCCTTTGGGGCGGCGTACAAGAGAAATCGCTCTCCTGCATGCT
>JBBQSR010000617.1:0-2283 GCA_038234855.1 Ktedonobacterales bacterium
AGCGGCTGGCTCCTCGGCTCAGCCTTTGCCCCGCCGATAGACTGGGATGACCGCCGTGGTGACGACGGCAATTGGTCGGGTGGCAACGATCAGGGGGGCAACAATGATTCCGGGGGAGCGTGGGATGCCGGCGGCAACGACTCCGGTGGTTCGTGGGATGCGGGTGGCTCAAGTGACTCTGGTGGATCGTGGGATGCGGGCGGGGGCGGCGGTGACTCTGGGGGCGGGGGCGATTCGGGGGGCAGCTTCTAATCCGTTGCCAGCCCCCGCGCGGTCAGCGCCATGCGGAACGGGAAGTCGACGCGCACCTGGGCGTCGCGCAGCCCTGCCGCCAGTGCCAGTTCGCGCAGTTCGTGCTGATTGTAGGCGCGGCGGACCGAGGCCGGGGCGTCGTGGCGCGTCATGGCATCCATCGGGATGATGCGCGTCAGGGGGATGACGCTCAGGTAGGCCAGCGGGTGCCGCTCCACATCAAAGACGAAGACCGTTTTGCCTAAACGCCCCAGGTTGCGCAAAATCTCGATCGCCAGTGCTGGCGCGAAGTGATGCAGCGCCAATGTGCAGAGCGCGATGTCGAAGCTGCCAGGCGGATAGGGCGGCGCGAGGGCATCCATCTGCCGGACGACGATGCTGGGTATATGGGCCGCCTGCTCGGTAGCGATGCGCACGATCTGCGGGCTGAGGTCCGTCGCCACGATGCGCGCGGCGATGCCCGCCCGCGCCGTCCACCGTGCCAACGCCAGGGGGATGTCCGCCGACCCCGCCGCCACATCGATCAGCGTGAAGCCGTCCGCGTGGTGCGCGCGAATCTCGCGTCCCAGCGCCCGCACCGCGAAGCCCGTCCACCCCAGCAGCGCATTGATGCGCCGGATGTCGCGCAGGTTGCGCCGCAGCGCCGCGTCGTCCATCGTCGCCTCGTCTAACAATTCGCGGATCTGGTCATCGCGCGTCGCCAGCATGGGGGTGTACCTCACTTCGTTGGTGATGGGGCGATCCCCGCGACCGCCGCCTGGGTGTAGGCGCGCCAGTCGTCGCCCGCGCGTGCCCACGCGATGATAGCCCCCTCGCGCACGCCGTTCTCGCTGACGGCCATCTGCTCTACGCCCACATGCGCTATGATGGCCTGCCACGCCGCCAGGCCGCCCACCACCAGCCGCACGCGCGCCGGATCGGTCCGCACCTGGCTGGCCAGCTCCGCCGCCGGGGCCGTCGCCAAGAGGCCCGCGCCGCGTTGCAGATCCGCCGCCGTCACGCCGCCCGGCGACCCCACGATGCGCGCCAGCGCGGTGGCCGTGCCCCCCACGGCGATGAGCGCCCCCACCGCTGGCTCAGGGCGCGGGAAGGCGGCCAGGGCGCGCTCCGCCGCCGCCCGCAGCCGCGCGAAATCTTCCGGCGTGGGGGGATCGCTCGGCTGCACCTGCGCGATCAGGCCATTCGACCCCAGGGGCAGCGAGGTCGCGTAGCTGATGTGGTCGCGCGTGCCCAGCACCAGTTCGCAGCTTCCGCCGCCCAGGTCGCCGACGCCAAGCCTTCGCTGCGGATCGCGCTCGCCCGCCGTCGCGCCCCAAAAGGTGAGCACCGCCTCCTCCAGGCCACTGATGAGGGCGATGGGCGCGCCCCAGGCCGCGCTGAAGCGTGGCAGCACCGCATCCGCGTTACGAGCGGCGCGCACCCCCTCGGTGGCGACCGCCAGCAGGGCCACCGCGCCGAGTTCGCGCGCGTGCGCCGCCATCTTGCCCAAGGTCGCCTCGGCCCGCGCGGCGCGTTCGGGGCCGATCTCGCCTGTCGCCGCCACGTCCGTGCCCAGTTGCACCAGATCGACCTGGCGACTGACCACGGTGAAGGCGTCGTCCGCCGCCACATCGACGACCACCAGATGCACCGTGTTGCTGCCAATATCCACCGCCGCCACGCGACGCGTTGTTGTTGCCATCCGTCTCGCCCTCGTCTTTCTCACTCGCAGCGTACCGCCCCGCGTGGCACTTGCGCAAGGGGGGGCGGCTGGCGCGCTATGCTATACTGAGGGTGTTTGTGGCGTCCGGTCAGCCATTCCCATTCACCCGAAACGAGTACGACAGCGCATGCAGCAGCATTCTCATGACGACATCACGTGGTTCCGATTCGAGCAATTCGCGGGGCTGGCAGACCGCATCACCCATGGCATCTTCGCGCGGGCGGGCGGCGTCAGCGACGCGCCATATGCCTCGCTCAACTGCGGCCTCAGCGTCGGCGACGACCCCGCCCGCGTGGCGATCAACCGCGAGCGCGTCGTCGCCACCCTGC
>JBBQSR010000618.1:0-2266 GCA_038234855.1 Ktedonobacterales bacterium
AGCAGTCCCCGGCTGACACCCGTGCCCGCCACCGCACGGCGCACGGCCAGCTTGGCGATGTAGCCCGCGTCGCCGGGAACCGCAGCCCACAAGCCATCGTCTTGATCCATGATGGTGACGGTGCCGACGGCGGTCGTGCCCTGCCAGGCCAGCAGCGACACGCCCCCGGTCTGCCACGCCGCCACGACATCTGCGGGGAAGCTGCCCGGCTCCCATTGGGGAATGCCGCGCGCCGTCAGCCACCGCGCGGCCTCCTCTAAGAGGTCGCTGACCAAGGGGAGCGTTGTAGCAATGGCTGTGCTATAGTGCAAGGGGGCGTTTCCGCGTGACATGGTTTTCTCAGCTTTCGTGACCTTTATCCCTTGCGGTCGGCGCGTCGGCACCGAACAAAAGGGGGGATGGATAGTCATTTGGCAACCCATGAGATATAATCAAGGAAGGTTCGTTCTCGCGGGTGCTTGGTCTGGCGATGAGGGATGAGATGCATCAACCACGGCACATCACGCGCCGTCTGTGGTGGCGGCGAGTCTGGCTCATATTCGGCACGCTGATGCTGGTCGTGCTGCTGCCCACGCTTTCGACCGTGGGGGTCATCTCTGCGCGCATTACCAAGGCCGCCGCCGCTGGTCCCCTCGCCTTCGCTGTCGCCCCCTTCACCACGAACTCCGCCGTCGCGCTCGAAAACCAACATCTCGGCACGACCGATTGGATGCTGGACCCCAAAGCCGACAAGACCATCATCGAAGGCTACGCGGGGGTCGCCTCGGCGCAGCCCAATGATGTCGTGCCCCTCTACATCAGCACCGCCATTCCCCTTGAGTATAGCCTGGACGTCTATCGCATGGGCTGGTATGGCGGCACGGGTGCCCGCCTGATGCTTTCCGCGTTCCACCTGCAAGGGATGCCCCAAGGGCTGTGGGCGGGTCACACCGGTCTCGCCGGGTGCCGCACCTGCACATTTGACCCCAAAACGCGCTTGGTCGATGCCCACTGGCGCGCTACCTATCAGCTCGTCATCCCGCTGGATTGGCTGAGCGGCGTCTATTTGATCAAGCTCAGCGTCGGGCAAACGGCGCAATCCTACATCCCCCTCATCGTGCGCGACGACGGATCGCAGGCAGGGGTGCTGGTCAACCTGCCCGTCATGACCTATCAGGCGTATAACATCTGGGGCGGCTACAGCCTCTATGGCCATGCGGGCAAGCTCAGTGCCGATGGCGACAGCACGAACGGCGCGGCGGTAGGGCGCGCCTTCAAGGTGTCGTTCAACCGGCCCTATGAGCGGTCAGCGGGCGCGGGCGACTTCCTGACATGGGACATCCATACGATTCGCTGGCTCGAACGCAGCGGCATCGACGCGAGCTACACAACGGATGTCGATGTGGCCCGCGCCCCCTGGCTGCTGGAAAACCACCGCGTCTATCTGGATGCCGGGCATGACGAATATTGGACGCTGGCGATGCGCAACGGCGTCGAGATCGCGCGCGACGCCGGGGTGAACCTGGCCTTCCTGGGCGCGAACGATGCCTATTGGCAAGCGCGCCTCGAAGCCGACAGCGACGCGAATCCCCAACGCACCCTCGTGTGCTACAAGGTCATCTCGGGTTCCAAAGATCCCCACTACAACCTGAAGATCGACCCGATGTATCCTGCCCACCCCGAGTTGGTTACGTCACAGTGGCGCGACCCCGTCGTGGGCCGCCCCGAAAATAGCCTGTTGGGCCTGATGTATAGCAGCTATTTTTCGTCGAACCCCAAATCCGCGCCGGATCTGGTCATTCAGGGTGATGGCACCTCGAACTCTCTGCTGACCAAGATTGGGCTACAGGGCGGCGAGCACATCCACGCTGGCGTTTTGGGCTATGAGTACGACACCATCTTCAAGAATGGCTTGACACCCGGCAATTTGGTCGTCCTGGCGGATTCGCCGGTCATCAACATCTATCGGACGCGCGAGAGCGCCTATTCGGCGTATTACCGCGCGCCATCGGGGGCGCTTGTTTTCGATGCTGGCTCGATCTGGTGGAGCTATGGACTCGACAGCTTCACCGTCCCCGGCGCGGCAGAGGTCCATCCCTTCCCGCCCAACCAGGCCATCTCAGACATCACCGCGACGTTGCTGCACGAGATGTTGCGCGACCCCAGCGACACCAGCACCCCCAGCTTCGAGCTGCCCACCATCGGCGGCTGAGACATCCGCACCTGCGCGCTATGAAAAAAGACCGCTTGACATAGGTCGGCGGGGCGACATATCGTGACGGTGGAA
>JBBQSR010000619.1:0-2265 GCA_038234855.1 Ktedonobacterales bacterium
GCCTGACCTGCCGCCGACCCAATTGCCCATGCTGGCGACCGATACTCCCTCCCCCGTGACGGGGCCGCTCGGCTCAACGGTGCCACGCGCGCAACCGTATCCGTCCCAAGGGCTGACGATGGCCGTCGCGGATGACCCAGACGCGCCTTTTGGGTGGCGTGGAATCGGGTGCGCGGCATCGGCCCAGCCCGTTTCGCGCGGGTGTTGGAGGTCTTTGGCAGCGCACAGGCGGGCTGGGAAGCGCCATTAGGTGACCTGCGGGCGGCGGGCTTTGAGGACAAACTGATCCAGGCCATTGGGCGGCAACGGGTGAAGATCGAGCCAGAGCGCGAGATGGAGCGGCTGGCCCGCAGCGCGGTGGCGGCACTGACCCTGCGCGACACCGACTATCCGCGTCTGCTACGCGAGATCGCCCTGCCCCCGGCGGTGCTCTATGTGCGAGGGATGCTGCTGCCGCAGGACGAGATGGCGCTTGCCATCGTCGGCACGCGGCGCATCAGCACCTATGGCAAGCAGGTGACGCAGCGGCTGGCGGCGGATCTGGTGGGGCGTGGCCTCACCATCGTCAGCGGCCTGGCGCGCGGCGTCGACGCCGTCGCCCACACAGCAGCGCTTGAAGCCAATGGCCGCACCATCGCCGTCCTCGGCTGTGGGCCAGATCTGGTGTATCCGCCAGAGCACACGAAGCTGGCCGAGCGCATCGCGGCGCAGGGCGCGGTCGTCAGCGAATTCGCCGCAGGCATGCCCCCCGAGGCGGGCAACTTTCCCGCGCGTAATCGCATTATCAGTGGGCTGTCGCTGGCGACGCTCATCACCGAGGCACCAGAGGCCAGTGGCGCACTGATCACGGCCAGTTTCGCTGGGGACCAGGGACGCGAGGTGCTGGCCGTGCCGGGGAACATCACCCAGCGCACCAGCGTGGGGTGCAACAAACTCATCCAAAATGGCGCGGCGTGCATCACCTCCGCCGCCGACGTGGTCGACGCGCTGAATCTGCATTTGGTGCCGCAGCAGCTTGATATGCGCGCGCTGCTGCCTGAGGACCCCACCGAGGCGCGCATCTTGGCGCTGCTGGGCGACGAGCCGCGCCATGCGGACGACATCTGCCAGCGGTCGGGCTTGCCAACCGGAACCGTGACCAGCACCCTGATGCTGCTGGAACTGAAAGGGCTGGCACGGCACCTCGGTAATATGCTGTACGCTACTACTTAAAGCTTTTTTTTGGCGTGTGCCCCTGCTCAGGGTGATGATGCCCTTGTGAAATGGCCCGAATTGTGGTATAATCTTTTGGATGGCGGGGGGTAGTCGTAACGACACAGCCCCCGCCATCTAGTTGTGCAAAAACAGGCGGTGAGAAGGTCTATGGAAATCTGGTCGCTGGGCCATTCGAGCTTTCGGCTGCGGGGCAAAGATGTGACGGTCGTCATCGACCCACCCTCCGCTGGCTATGGCTCGACGCTCAAGGGCATCTCGGCGGATATCGTCTGCGTCACGCATGACCATCCCGGCCATAACAACGTCGCCGGGCTGGGCGGCACGCCCTATGTCGTGCACGGACCGGGCGAATATGAGGTTGGCGGCGTCCTCATCACGGGCATGCGCACCTTCCACGACGCCAAGCATGGCGAAGAGCGCGGCAGCAACACCATCTACATCATTCATATGGAAGATCTGCTGCTGTGCCATTTGGGCGATCTCGGGCATGCGCTGAGTGCTGACCAAAAGCAAGAGGCCAGTGGCGCGGATGTGCTGATGATCCCCGTTGGCGGCCATTCCACCATCGATGCGAAGGCGGCGGTCGAGATCATCGGGGCCATCGAGCCGGGGTACATCCTTCCCATGCACTACGCGAATGGGGCCAACGCCAAGGCCGCCGTGCCGCTCGACCCGGTCGAACCGTTTGGTGCCGCGATGGGGGTGCCCCTCGCGGAACCGCAAACGAAACTGGTGGTGACTCGCGCGACAGTGCCTGCATCACCACAAATCGTCATCCTCACTGCACGGGGCTAGGGCCGGACCGCCGGATTCCTGGCCCCCTTTCTTTTGGCAGATTCGCCGTGGGTGCGGTCCTTCGTATCGCATAACAAGAGTCACGGCGCGCAGCATATCGGTGGCACGGCCTCCAGCACGGAGGACATTGATGGCAAGGGAGCGGAAAAAAAGCGCATGACGAAATTCATCTTTGTAACGGGGGGCGTCGTCTCCTCGGTGGGCAAGGGCATCGCGGTGGCCTCCATCGGCAGATTGCTCAAGAGCCGGGGCATC
>JBBQSR010000620.1:0-2254 GCA_038234855.1 Ktedonobacterales bacterium
CACTACCGAGCTGCCGTCGCCCGTCGGCGGCACGCTGGCGCGCATCCTGGTGCAGCCCGACCAGACGGTGAAGGTCGGCACCCCGATCGCCGAGATTGAGGTCGCCGTCGCCGCTGCCACGGCCTCCCCCGCCGCCGCGCCAGCCCCCACGACCAGCACAGCGAATGGCAACGGCACGGCCCCCGCCGCGACCATGGCCTCCCCCGCCGCGAATGGCAACGTCGCCCTAGACCGCATCTCGCCGCTGGCCCGCAAGCTGGCCGCCGAGCATAATGTCGATCTCGCTCAGATCGCCGGGACGGGCGAGGGCGGGCGCGTCCGCAAAGAGGACATCTTGGCCTTCGTCGAGCGGCGCAACGCGGGCGGCACCGCCACCGCGACGGCACCTGCCAGCGTGCCCCAGCCCGTCGCCGCTGCCCCGGCGATGCCCGCCACCAATGGCGCGACCGCCGCTGAGGCCGATACCTTCATCGCTCTCACGCCCGTGCGGCGGGCCATCGCCGAGCATATGGTGCGCAGCAAGGCGACCTCGCCCCACGCCACGACCGTGATGGAGGTCGACATGACCCCCATCGTCCATTACCTCGAACACCACAAAGCGACCTTCAAGCAGCAGCACGGCTACAGCCTGACCTTCGTTCCCTTCGTCACGAAGGCCGTCTGTGCGGCGCTGCGCGAGGTGCCGACCATGAATGCCTCGTGGACAGCGGACAACCGCATCCAGGTGCATGGGCACATCAACATGGGGTTCGCCGTCTCGACCGACAACGGCCTTTTCGTGCCCGTGCTGCGCGACGCCGACCAACGCTCGGTCGCCGAGATCGCCGCCGCCGTGAATGACCTGGCCACCCGCGCCCGCACCAATCGCCTGAAACCCGATGAGATCCAGGGCAGCACCTTCACGGTGAATAACCCTGGCGTCTTTGGCACGATCTTCTCCGTGCCCGTCATCAATCAGCCGAACGCGGGCATCCTCAGCATGGATGCCGTAGTGAAGCGCCCGGTGGTCATCGAGGGCGACGCCATCGCCATCCGTTCGATGATGTATATCTGCCTCTCGTTCGACCATCGCATCAACGACGGGCTAGAGGGTGCCCGCTTCCTCGGCGCGGTGCGGCGCAACCTGGAAACCTACGGAGGCGAGATCACCATCCACTGAGTGTGATTGATAGTTGATGCACGATCAGGTGTGGCACCTGGACGGCGGGCGGTTAAAACCGCGGCTGAACGCCTGCGGGCGAGGCAGTCCGCCGTCCCGTGGCCCCACGCACCATGACAACATAAGGCGCTCCCCTCCCTATCTTCGGATGGGGAGGGGAGCGGGGGGGAGACTGCCCTATCTATGGGTTCGTGTAGGCCGCCGCGAAGCTGCCCGTGAAGATGCCCGCGAGCGACAGCCGCGCCCAGGCACCGCCTGCGCCGCCCGTGCGTTGCCACAGATACGCGGCGTTGTCGCGGCCCAACCCCGTGATGAAGGTATAGCCCGCGCCATCGAGGCGATCCACCACGACGCCCGCGCCAAGCTGCAAGCCAGGGGAGGGCGCGCCGACGTTTGCCCAGCCGCTGAGGCTGCTGCTCGTGGTGGTGGCCGTCAGCGTATTGAGCCAGGCGGTGTGCGTGTCGGCGGCGACGCAGGTGACGGCGAACTGTGCCGTGACGCCCGTCCACGCGATGCCGGGGGTGTCGGCGCAGGTGGTGCGGAAGTTGCGCCACTGGCTCGTCGCCCCCGTGCCGACCGTGTAAAAGGTATACCAGTCGCTTTGGTCGCCGCGATATTGCGGGGCCTGCGCCAGGATCAGCAGCGTCGCGCCATCCGTCGTCATCGTTGGCGATGAGGCCAGCCCGCCGCCGATCCAGGCCCAGCCGCCCCAGTGATTCGCCGCGATGTTGAGCGCGTTGATGGCGATGCCGTTGCCCGTCGTGCGGCAGGTGACGAAGAGCGTCGCTTGGGTGAAGGCCAGCGCAGGCGCGCCCAGGCACGTCGCGCCGCTGAGCGTGGTCCAGCCGCCGAACGCCCCGCCCGCAAGCGCGTAGCGACCATAGTGCAGCGCGCCATCGCTGCCGATGCCCGCGATCCACAGGCCGCCCGCGCCGTCATCCGTCGCGGTGGGTGCCCCCGTGAATGCGAGCGCGTCCAATTGCGCCCAACTGCCGCTGGGGGGGCTGCCAGGGCTGACGCGCGTCAGCCAATAGCGCCCGTTCGTGCCACGGCTCAGCAGCGTCAGTTGCCCGCCCGCGACATTCGCCGGGGTGG
>JBBQSR010000621.1:0-2253 GCA_038234855.1 Ktedonobacterales bacterium
TGTACCCCTTCATCAAGGTCGATGTGACGGCGGACTTCCCGCGCGTCTTCGCCACACGTGAGGTGCGCGCGGATGGCGGTCGCTACTTTGGCCCCTTCAATTCGCGACGCGCGGTCGATGCCACCATCGAGGTCATCCAAAAGCTTTTCAACGTCCGCACCTGCACGCGTGCCCTGCCGCCCGCCGCCAAGGCGAGCGATCCCTGTCTGCGCTACCACATGGGCCGCTGTCCCGCCCCCTGCAAGGGCGGTGCGTCGAAGGAAGCCTATCGCGCCACCATCGATGAGGTGGTCGATTTCCTGGCGCGCAGCCGGGGCGACATGATGGACGCCCTGCGCGACAAGATGTGGGAGGCCGCCGAACGCAACGACTTTGAGCGCGCGGCGGCGCTGCGCGATGTCATCGGTCACGCCGACCACGTGCTGCTAGGGCAAAAGCTCATCACCGGGGCCATTGAGGCGAATAACCTGCTGCTGCTCTACCCCTCCGCCGAGGCCACCCACGCCGAACTCTTCCTGGTGCGCCATGGCCGCCTGGTCGAGCAACGCCGCGTCCCCTGCGACGCCGCCAGCGTCCAGACGACGCTGGACGAGCTGATCTGCCGCGCCATCTGGCTGGGCCCGCCGCCGACGCGCGTGGGCAAGGCCGAGGTCGACCAGATCAACATCATCGCCCGCTGGGTGCACCACCACAGCCGAGATCATGGTCGCACCTTCTTTACCCTGCCGCAGGCGCTCGATGACACCGAGGCGGTCGCGGCCTTTTGCGCGGCGGTGGTAGCGGGCACGCTGGCCATCGGCATGCCCCCAGTGGTTGAGGCAGTTGCGACGGAGGGCGAGGATGAGGCCAGCAGATAAAGACAGTCAAAGGTGACGGCAAATGACGCGCCCCCAACAAAGATTCTCTTCACGCTCAATGCGAGCGATAGATTACATCGCGGTCAGCGATTCCAGGGTCGCGCGCAGGGCGGACTGGTGGAAGTGCTGATAAAAGGCGGATGTCGTCGCGGGGTCGGCCCCGGCAGCCCGCACGGCATCGTCAAAGCTGAAGCCAACGAGGTCGGCCAGCGTCTCGCTGGTGGCCCAGTCGGGCGGCAGGGTATGCGCGTCGAGCGCGGCACGGCAGTGCCGCGCGACCTCGTCGAAATAGGCCAGGTTGCGCGCAGGCAGTTCCGCGTCCTGCGTGCCGCCGTGGCAGGGCATGACGCTGAGCGGTTGCAAGGCTATCATCGCGTGCAGCGACTGTCGCAAGATGGGCAGGTCGTGCGGGCTGTCGACATGGGGGAAGGGATGTTCCGCCGCATCGCCCGCCAGCAACAAACGGATCTGGGGAATCCACACGGCGACGTGGTCGGGGGTATGGCCCGGCGTGGGGATCAGATGCAGCGTCAGATCGCCGCCATCTAGCTCGAGCCCGTCGGTGAAGGTGACATCGGGCGGGGCAAGGTGTACGCTGTCGAAGCGATGGTCCTCGCCGCGCTTTTTCGCCAGGGAGTCGCGCGATGCCTGGCTCAGCAGCCGCGCCCGCGCCTTGGCGTGCCCGATGATCGGCGCGGGATAGCGGCTGTCGAGTTCCGCGAAGACGCTGTTGCCCCAGGCGTGGTCATAGTCCGCATGGGTGTTGATGACGACCAGATGCCGCCCCTGCCGCACCCGCGCCAGCGACTGCATGATCTCGAGCGCCAGTTCCGGGGTCGACATCGTATCAACGACGACCAGGTAGCGCCGCGTGATCAAGGCGAAGGTGTCGACCTCCGTGCCAGCGCGGAAGAGGTGCAAACGCTCATCCCAGCCCCCATTGGGGATCAGTTTGGCATGCAAGGCTGGTTGCTCTTCGCTCATCAGTGTTCCCTCCCGTGAATGCGCAACGATCTCGCTTCAGCATACGACGTGGGGGCAAGGCCGCCCCATCTGCTATCATGGTAGCCAAGAGGCACGCTGCACAGGAGGAAGTTTCATGCGCTACCAACCAGACCAACTCGCGGGCGGCATCTATGGCCTGCTGATCGGCGACGCGCTCGGCGTCCCCTATGAATTCCATGGGCCGACCGAGCTGCCTCCCACGCACCAGATCGAGTTTCAACCACCCCCCGACTTCGAGCGGTCACATCGTGGCACGCCGCCCGGCACGTGGTCCGATGACGGGGCGATGGCGCTCTGCCTGTTGGCATCGTTGCTCGATCGCGGGCAGTTCGACGCCGAGGATGTCGGGCGGCGCTTCGTAGAATGGCGCGAGCGAGGCGACATGGCGGTC
>JBBQSR010000622.1:0-2247 GCA_038234855.1 Ktedonobacterales bacterium
ACCGAGCGAACACATCGGCTGTTCGCCTTCCTCCCGCCACACTGAAAGGATGGTGTCGTCCCGATGGTGCAGATCGCCCCACCGCCACGCCACAAAAACCGTGACGCGTTTCGGCAAGGCTACTCATGGCTGCAACGCTTCAAAGCCAATGTCTATGATGTCGAAACCACTATCGCCTTCGTCATTCTCTTCATCGTGTTGGCCGTCAATGTCATCTATCTCGTGCAGCAACGAGGCATCACCGATCTGACGGCGCTGGGTGGCGCGCTGATCTCGCAGTTGACCCTGCAAGGGCTGACCAGTACGGGCGACCCTGCAGGGCGTGTCATCAATATCGTCAACGCCCTGTTCTACATCCTTTTCGCCCAGACCGTGCTGCAAAACATCCAGGTCTTCGCGGATCGCAAGCCCGCGACGCGCCAGCTTGGCTATGCCTCGACCCTGCGTGACCATGTGATCGTCTGCGGGCTGGGCCGCGTGGGCTATCGCATCGTCTCGCGTTTGGCGGCCAGCGGCTACCGCGTCGTCGTCATCGAGCAAGACTTCACCGGCGAATTCGTCAACCGCACCATCGAGCATGGCATCCCCGTGGTGGGGGGCGACGCCCGCGAAAACAGCACGCTGCAAAAGGCGCGCATCACGCGTGCCCGCGCGGTCATCGCGTGTATCGACGGCGATCTGGTGAACCTGGAGATCGTGCTGGCGGCGAAACGGCTGAATCCCACCGTACAGGTCATCTTGCGTGCCTTCAACGAGGACTTCGACGAAGGCTTCGAGCAAGAGTTCGGCGCGCATACCGCATTTAGCGCGTCGAAGCTGGCCGCGCCGACCTACGCGGGCGCGGCGCTGGTGCGCAACATCGAGCACGTGCTCACCATCGGCAACGAACCGCTGGGCATCGCGCAGGTGCGGCTGACCGGCGAGATGAACGCCCAGGCTGTCGAGCAAACCAACGGCGTGCGCGTCTTGCCCGGCGTGCGGGGCGACACGCTCTCGGTCATCGCGCCGCTCGCGACGCTGGCCGACCTGAATGTGCGGGCAGGAGGCCAGGCGGTGACGGGCGACGGCTCCATCATCGTCTGTGGGCTGGGCAAGGTCGGCTATCGCGTCGTGCAGTTGCTGCGCGACACCTACCCCGAGCGCCGCATCGTCGTCATCCACCTGCCAGAAGGCGGCGCGGCTGAGGCGGCCAGCGCCCACGGCGATGTGGATGAACAGGTCGGACGCTCCTTTACCAAGATGGTCGCCAATCTGCGGGGCATCGAACTCATCCCCGGCGATGCGCGCGACCGCGACCTGCTGTTGCGCGCGGGCGTCGAGCGGGCGAGCGCACTGCTGGCGTTGACCTCGAACGACCAGATCAATGTGCAGGTCGGGCTAGAGGCGCGCAACATCCGCCCGGACGTGCATGTGGTGCTGCGCGTCTTCAGCGGCGACCTAGCCGAGAAGTTGGGCGATCTTTTCAAGATCCGCACCGTCTTCAGCACGTCGGATCTCGCCAGCCCGACGATGGCGGCGGCGGCGATCCTGGGGGGTATCGATGGTGCGTTCGCCGTGGGCGACGACCTCTACGCCATCAGTGACTTCGCCATCACGCCGCAAAACCACCTCGCCAACGCTACGGTGGAGTCGCTGCGACGCCGCGACCTATTGGTGGTGCGCGTGGCGCGGGGGGGCCAGGTGCACCTGCTGCCGTCGCTCACCATGGGCATCTTGCCGGGCGACCAGGTGACGGTCATCGCCGCGCTGCGGGCGCTGGACCGTCTGCGTGCCGCCGGACAAACGGCCTGAGCTTTCTGGTGCCACGGCTGGACGTCGCGCCCGCGCTGTGCTACTATTCAAGGGAAAGATCGCACAGAATGGCGGACCCCATCGTGGCACCATACCTCCCGATTTTGCTCCTCATGGGGCTAGCCTTTGCCTTTACCATCCTCGTGACGGTGGTGACGTTCATCCTGGGTCCCAAGAAGCCCAACGCGACCAAGCTCTCGCCGTATGAGTGCGGCATCGCTGAGATCACGCCGCCCCAGCGCCGCTTTCCAGTCAAATATTTGGTGACGGGCATGCTCTTCATCATCTTTGACATCGAGGCGGCGTCGCTGCTGCCGCTGTCGATCCTGATGAAGCGGCTAGGGGTGACGGGGCTGCTGGAACTCGTCACCTTCGTCGCCATTTTGCTGATCGCGTTTCTGTACGTCTGGCGCAAGGGAGCCTTCACATGGGAATAGACCTCGAAACCGAGGGACA
>JBBQSR010000623.1:0-2239 GCA_038234855.1 Ktedonobacterales bacterium
AGATAACGGCTAGCCCTTTGTCACCCTGCCAAATGGGCCGTCCTCTTTGCCCCGCCCACCCCTCATGCTATACTGGCCGTGAGATTTCAGGATAGCACCACCGTTGGGGAGGCCACAGGGGCAGATGGAAGCGCGCATCATCACCGACCGGCGACAGTGGAACGAGTTCATCCGCGACACGCCCACGGGGCACCTGTGCCAGACATATGAGTGGGCCGAGCACGGCGAAGATGTGGCTGCCCGCGACACGGCGCTGCGCGTCGGCGTGCTGGACGGCGAGCGGCTGGTGGGCGCGGTGCTGCTGTTGCGCAGCACCTTTGGTCGCGTCCCCGGCGCGCTCTACTACGCGCCGCGCGGCCCCGTCGTCCCCGACGCCGACGGCCCCGTGCTGCCGGAACTGCTGCGCGCGGCGGCACGCTTCGCTCGCCAGCGCGGCGGCTTTGCCCTGCGCCTAGAGCCGAACATGCCCGATGACGACCCGCGCTGGGCCGCCGCCTTCACGCGGCAGGGCTTTCGCCCCAGCGACCACGTCATCTATCTGCGCAACACGTGGATTCTCGACATCCGCCCCGACGAAAAACAATTGCTGGCGGGGATGCAGACGACGTGGCGCTATAACATCGGCAAGACGGGGCGCAGCGGTGTGACGATCCGCCAGGGCAGCGGCGAGGCTGACCTCGATACCTTCTATCGCCTACAGACCGAGACGGCGGAGCGCGAACAATTCTATCTGTACCCCAAGGCCGTCTTTCGCGACATGCTGGCGCACTACTCGCCCGAGGCCGCCGCGCGCGATGCCACGGCCATCCTGACGCTGCTGATCGCGGAATATGAGGGGCAGCCGCTCGCCGCCACCACCGTCGCCACCTTCGGCAAGTGGGCGTGGAGCATGCACACCGGCATCACGGGCGACGCCAACGCCCGCAAGCTGCGCCCCAACTATCTGCTGCAATGGGAGGCGATGCGTTGGGCGCGCAGCCAGGGCTGCGACTTCTTCGACTTTCGTAACATCCCCGAGGTGCTGGAACCTGGCCAGCCGATGTATGGCGTCTATGAGTTCAAGAAGGGCTTCGGCGGCTTCTTTCACCGCAACATGCCCACGATGGAACTGGTGCTAAACCCGCTGATCTACTACCCCTACAATTGGGCGGTCGATCTGCGCCACAACCTGCGCGCACGCGGCCAGAAAAACGCCGCCGCGCCAACCGAAGCCAAAGGGGAGGTGGCACAGGTCGAGGCCACGAGCTAGGGTTGATGAAGGTGGGTGCGTACAAGCTTTCGGCTAGATAGCATGGGTATCAACGCGACGCGGGTGATACAAAGACGGCTCCCGTTTCCCTGTGGTTGTGCAAGGGGAAACGGGAGCCGTTACGCTTGGTGTTGTGGGTGACTACCGCCGCGCGGTCGCTTTGACCATCCCGCGCGCGACCTCGGCCACGTGTTCGGGGGTCAGGCCGCACATCTCCTTGAGCTTGGCGACGGAGCCATGCTCGATGAAGGCGTCTTTGACGCCGATGACCTTGACCGGCACCAGCACGTCGTGCGCTTGCAGCAGTTCCAGCACCGCGCTGCCAAAGCCGCCCGCCGCCATGTGGTTCTCGACCGTGATGACGTGGCCCGTCGCCCGCGCGAGCCGCAAGATCAATTCCTCATCCAGTGGCTTGGCCCAGCGCGGGTTCACCGCCGCCGCCCGGATGCCCTCGCTCGCCAGCGCGTCCGCCGCCGCCTTCGCGACGAGCGCCATGTCGCCATAACCCAGGATCACGACATCCGCGTCCTCCGCCGCGTCGGGGTCGGTGAGGATCTCGCCCTTGCCGATGGCGAGCGGCGTGTGATCCTCTGACAGCGCCACGCCCGTGCCCCCGCCGCGTGGGATGCGGATCGCCGAGGGGCCATCGATGACATACACAGCGGTGTAGAGCATTTGGCGCAGTTCGTTCTCATCCTTCGGGGCCATCAGGTGCATGTTGGGGATGTTGCGCAGGAAGCTGATGTCAAAGATGCCGTGCTGCGTCTGGCCATCCTCGCCGACCAGCCCCGCGCGGTCCAGCAGCAGCGGCACATGCAGATTTTGCACGCAGACATCGTGCAGCATTTGATCGTAGCCCCGCTGCATGAAGGTCGAATAGATCGCCGTCACGGGGACGATGCCTTGCGTCGCCATGCCAGCGGCGAAGGTGACGGTGTGCTGCTCGGCGATGCCCTGGTCGAAGTATTGCCCCGGCACCTTCGCGCGCAG
>JBBQSR010000624.1:0-2236 GCA_038234855.1 Ktedonobacterales bacterium
CACGCGTCTCATCGCCGCGTATCTCGATGACCTCTTCGCAATGCATCCCTACCTCGCCATCAAGGCTGGGCTGCACGCGTATGACGGGCGCGTGGCCGATTGGTCGCCCGCCAGCATCGCCGCGCGCACCACCGCGCTGCGCCGCTATGAGGCCGATCTCGCGCCGTTGGCCGCCCAGGCGATGCAGCTCACCCACAGCGCGGCGGGTGTGGCGCTGACGGGCGACGACCTGGCGCGGTGGGACGCACGGCTGACGCTGCGCCATTGCCGCCACGAACGCTACTTTTGGGAAACCTGGCGACCCTACGAGACGAATCCCCTCGCGTGCCTGCAACTGCTGGACCTGACGACCTACATCAAGCGCGACTACGCCCCGCTGCCGGTGCGCGTGGGCGCGCTCATCCGGCACTGCGCGGCGATTCCGGCGGTGGTGGCGACAGCGCGCGGGCACCTGCGCGAGCGGCTGAGCTACGCGCTGCTGCAACAAGGCATCGCCACCTTCGAGGGGTTGGCCTACTTTCACACGGTCGATCTGGTGGGCGCGGTCGAGGCCGTCGGCGACTGGGCGTTGGTCCAGGCGTTTCATCGGGCGAACCGCGCGGCGGTGGCGGCGCTCCGTGGCTTCGTGGCGGATTTGCGGACGCGGCTGCCCCTGGCCAACGAAGCTTTTGCCTATGGCAGCGTGACGCTGCGTGCTCTATTGGCGCTGGATGAAGCGGTGGATCTGTCGCTCGACGACCTGCTGGCGCTGGGCACCAGCGACCTGGAACGCAACCAGGCGCGCATCACGGCGGCGGCGGCGCGCCTGGGCACCACGCCCGCCGTGGCGATGGCGGCGCTGGGCCGCTCGCATCCCCCGCTGGGGACGATCCTCGACGCCACGCGGCACGCGGCGGATGAACTGCGCGGCTTCATCAGCGAGCGTGCATTGGTGACGGTGCCGGGGACGGGCGGGCCACTGGTGCAGGAAACGCTGCCTTTCATGAGCAACGGCTCCGCTTTTATGGATGTCGCTGGCCCCTTCGAGGCGACGGATACGCGGGCCTACTTCTCGCTGACGCTGCCCGACCCAGCGTGGAGCCATCAGCAAAAAGAGGCGTGGCTCGCCAAGCAGTCGATCCCAGGGCTGGCGAACACGGCGGCGCACGAGGCGTGGCCCGGCCACTATCTGCAACATCTGCACCTGCTGGGCGCGCCGACGGTCGCTAGCAAGGTGCTCACCAGCATGTCCTTCGTGGAAGGCTGGGCGCACTATGGCGAGGCGCTGGTGATCGAGGCGGGCTTCCACGCCGACGATCCGCACTACGAATTAGCGCAACTGAGCATGGCGCTGCTGCGCGACTGCCGCTTCCTGGCGGCGATCTGGCTGCACACGGGGCAGATGAGCACCGATGACGCCGCCCGCTTCATCAGCAGCGAGGCGTATTTCTCACCGATTCGCGCGCAGCAAGAGGCGATGCGCGGGGTGCGCTCGCCCACCTACCTGAACTATACCCTCGGCAAGCTGTTGCTGAGCGAATTGCGGCGCGATCTGCACCTGCGCTATCCCGATTGGTCGACGCGCGCGGTGCATGACGCGCTGCTGGCCCTCGGTGGGCCGCCGATTCCGTTGCTGCGCGAAGCGCTGCTGGGGTGAGGTCCCCATTCTCATTCCGCGAGGGTGGGCTGCGTGGCAACCGTGCGGCGCGCCCGTGCCGCGCCACTCAGCCAGGCAAAGACGCACGCGGCGACCACGCCCACCACGCAGATCGCGCCCATCAGCACGATGGTCGGCTGCACGCCGAACCGCGCCGACAGCACGCCCACCATGAAGCCGCCGATGGGCGTCGTCCCCATGAAAAGCAAGATGTACAAGCTCATCACGCGGCCCCGCAGCGGCCCCGGCGTGTGCATCTGCAAGCTGCTATTCGAACTGGCGGTGTAGACGATCCCCACGGTGCCCATCAGCACCAGCAGGGTCAAGGTCAGGGGCAGCGACGACGAAAAGCCCACCGCAATGAGCAGCACCGAGAAGACGAATGCCGCCCCCAGCAGCACCCGCTGCGATGCCTGATGCGTCGCCGCCACGACCAGCGCCGCCACCAGCGAACCGATGCCGACCGCCGAGGTCAGCAACCCCAACCCCGTCGCCCCGGCATGCAACACATACTTCGCCAGCAGCGGCAAGATGGTGTTGTAGTTATAGCCAAAGGTGCCGACGACCGCCATGGTCAACAGGATGATCAGCACATCCGGC
>JBBQSR010000625.1:0-2230 GCA_038234855.1 Ktedonobacterales bacterium
CTCAGCAGGTCGATGTCGCCGCTCGCGCCGACATCGCTCATGATGCCTGCTAACGTGCCCTCGATGCGCTTCGTGCCGCTGCGACAGGGGATGCATTTGCCGCATGACTCGTGCGCTAGATAGGCCGTGCGTTCACGCGCCCAGTCCACCATGCACGTCTGCGGCCCCAGCACCTGTATGGTGCCCGACCCGACGATCGCGCCCGCCTCGCGCAGCGGCTCATAGTCGAAGGGTGTGTTCCATGCGGCGGGGGGCAGCACGCCGCCCTCTGGCCCACCGACCAAGATGCCGCGCGCCGAATCCGCCGTGACGGTCAGCCCCGCGCCCTTGACGATGGCCGCGATGGTCGTGCCGAAGGGCACCTCCAACAGCGTGCCCTTGCCAGCGGCGTCATAGACCGAGACGAGCTTGGTACCCGCCGTCGCCGCCGTGCCCGACTTGGCGAAGGCGGCAGGGTCGCGCATCGCGCCGACGAGGCTCACCAGCGTCTCGACATTCGCGACGGCGGTGGGCAGTTCGCTCAGCCCCGATTGCGCGGGGTAGGGCGGGCGCTGTTGGGCCATCGCACGACGGCCCTTGATGACCTCGAGCATGGTCGACTCTTCGCCGCCCATGAAGCCGACCTCGACGCCGACGATGTTGATCGTCAGATCACCGGTGAAGTTCGCCGCTTGGGATTGCTCAAGCGCCGCTGTCAGGGCCATGTGCCCAGCCTGGTTGCTGGAACGGAGGTAGATGTACGCTTCCCGTGCGCCGACGGCCAGTGCCGCCAGCATGACGCCCTCTAGCACCTGATAGGGCTGGCTGGCGACGAGGGTGGTGGAGACGAGGGATTGCGGGTCAGCATCATACGCATTGCAGACGAGGAAGGCGGGGCCACCGCGCTTGGCAACGGCGTCGCGCGTGGTCTGCCATTTATCCGCCGCCAGCATGCCCGCGCCGCCGCGTCCGCGCAGCCGCGCTTGCCGGGCGGCGGTGATGACGCTGGCCGGGGCATTCGCGCCCTGGCCGCGCAGCGTCGTCAGTGCCGCGAACCCGCGCGCTTTTTGATAGTCCGCCAGAGAGGTCGATGAAGGCCCTAGTGCGCGTCCGTTAGCGTCAGGCATTCGGTCCCCTCCGGTGGTTGATCTCCGCGAATTTGCCGCGCGTCGCTGCCGATGGGCCACGTGGTGGCTGGTCGTCGCGCAGCACGCCAGCGGTCTTGGGCTTGGCGGGCTTGAAGTAGGGCGACGCGGTGACGATGCCAAAGAGGTCGCTCAGGTCGACGCCGCGCACCTCGACGATGCGCCGTGCCACGGCCAGTGGCATGCCATCATAGGCTTGCATGACTTCATTGAGCATCGAAGTCAGGTCGCGCCCCTCCAGCGATGACCGCACCAAAATGGCATCGACGGTCGCCAGATCCGACGGAGCTTCGAGCGCGACGGTGGTCGGCGTCATGACGGCGGCGGCCTGGCGGCGCTGCGGATAGTTCACGGCGTATTCCGAGATGCGCGGCGTGTAAAACGCCGCCTTGGCGCGCTCCGAGAAGTACGGGCGGCGACGGAAGCGGTACGTCGGGCGAAACTCGATGGTGATGGCGCGCGGGGGGCACGCCTTTTCGCACAGCAAGCACGCTTCGCACTTCAGGTTAAAGGGCGTCGCTTGGTTATCCTCTTGGATCAACTGGATCAAGCCACGGCTGCGGGCGGGCAGGCGCGGCTTCTCATAGGGGTACAGGCGCGTGACCTTGGGTCGCCCCAAATGCCGCAGCGTCAGGCCCATGCCTTGCAGGATTCCACGCATCCGTTATGCCTCACCCTTGATTTTCAGGCCCTGCTTCTCGATCTTCTCGCGCAGCTTCAGGATGCCCTCGATCAGTTGCTCTGGGCGCGGCGGGCAGCCCGGCACATAGACATCCACCGGCACCAGCATGTCGACGCCCTGCACGGTGTAATAGCTGTCATAGAACTCGCCGCCACTGTTGGCGCACTGGCCCATCGACAGCACCCACTTGGGGTCGGGCATCTGCTCGTAAAGGCGCACCAGGCGGGGGGCCATCTTCGTGCAGACGGTGCCCGCGACGATCATCAGATCGGCCTGACGCGGGCTGGAGCGAAAGACCTCCGACCCCCATCGGCTGAGGTCATAGTGCGCCTGCGCGGCGGCGATCATCTCGATGGCGCAGCAGGCCAGGCCGTAGCCCAGCGGCCAGATTGAGCGGCTGCGGGCGAAGTTTTGGGCCCAGGTC
>JBBQSR010000626.1:0-2228 GCA_038234855.1 Ktedonobacterales bacterium
ATCGCCGATCTGGATGCGCTGGCCCGGAAAGATCGCCGCGACCATGTGCGGCGGGATGTCCGTCTCTTCCACGATCAAGGTGCCCGCGTCGCTGGCGTGTTCCAGCGTCCACGCGCCACCCTGATAGTAGAGGCACGCTTGCTCACCCGCGACGGAGGGATCGAAGAGCACGATGGCGTTGTGCAGGTCGTGGCCCAGCGAGGTCACGGGCGCGGTGATGGGGAAGACGAGGTTGCGCTCGGGCAGTGTGTGGCCCGTCAGCGGTCGCCCCGCGTCGGCCTCCGCCGATAGCACCCGCAAGACCCCATAGACCGTGCTCATGGCCGCTCGCCTCGTTTCACCCTGCATCGCTTGCTTAACGCACGCGTTCGCCTCGCATAGCTATCGTATCACAGCCGTGTAGCGGGTCGGCATTCAGCAGGGGTCCCTTGTGGGCGGCGATGGGTAGTTTGTCGCATTGTGCCAGATTGGCGCGTCTGATGCGCTGCATTCATCCTCGATGGGAGCGAGACTGCGAGTGTGAGGCGATTCACACGCATGCCGCGTGAATATGTGGTTCAATGGAGGCAACTTGCGCGACCGTGCGCTGGGCCGTTCACCCATCATTGGAGGGCAAACCCATGAAGCAACGAGATCCCATTCCCGCGACATACCCTGCCACCAATGGTGGCCTCACCGCAGCGAGCGCCGCCGACCCGGAAGAGCGCCGAAAGATGGGCCGTCGCGCCCTCATCGCCGCCGCTGGCCTGGGTGTGGTGGGCGTCGCCGTCGCCGAGAAAGACCGCCTGTTGCAGGGCGCGGGCGACCTGGCCCAGCAAGAGATCCAGAACGCCTTTAACGCGGGCCGTCGCGCGCTGGCCGAAGAAATCGCCAGCCTCGAAGGCGTGGGCATCGACCTGGCGGTGGACGTCGCGGATATCACGCACAATGCCGTGAACTTCTTCGTCATCCCTATCGTCAAGCTGTTGACGGGCGTCACCGACTTTTCCTTAGACGTGGCGTATAACGCGCTCGATGTCATTAAAGGCGCGGGGAAGTTGGTCGGCCTTGAGCCGTCGGCCATCACGTTCTTGCAACAGACCGTCAAGACGTGGAAGGCGAATGCGGATACCTTCCCCATTGTGGCGCAGTCGCTCAACAACGTCGACACCCAGAACGCCAAGACGTACCTGACCGCGCTCAAGACCAAGCTCCAGCGCGAAGCCTCGAAGTAACGCAGTACGGCACGGGCGGCGGACGGTCGCGCGACCGTTTGCCGCCCGTTTGTGCGTTTCGGGGCCAGCCATGCACGCGGGCCATCACCGCGCGTGGGCTACCCCATTCGGGCGGCACTTGCCCACACGCGGTGCTGCGCCATATGCTATAGTTGAGGGGAACATCTCTCTTCGAATACACCACGGAGGCTGGCGATGGCGCAGTCACCTCAGGGATGGCCCGACCGACAACGGGCGACGCTGCGGGCGCAGGTGCGGCGGGCGGTGCGTCGCCGTGCGTCGCGTCGCGTCAACGCGGATTCGCTGACGGCGCGATTGGTGCGCGTGCGGCCCTGGTTCATCGCGGCGGCGGCGCTGGGGCTGCTGGGGTTGAGCATGCTGACGGTGAGCCTGGTCGCCCTTGCTCGCCATGGCCGCGACCTGGCGGACGCGCTGGTGCCGGTGGGCATCATGCTGCTGGTGACGAGCGGCGCGCCCCTGCTGTTGGGCATCTTGCGCCTGATCGAGCCGCCCCAGGCGAATACCCAACGCTGCGGACGCTGCCGCTTCTACCAGTCCGTCACGGCGGACTATACCCACGGCTGGTGCGCCCTTGAGCGGCCACGCCACGCCACGACCAGCGATGCCGGGTGCGGGCGCTATCAATTCTCGGAGCGCGCCATGGTGCGCGACCGACTGAGCCAGGCCCCGCACGTCCTCAACAATTCGCGCACCGAGGCATGAGCGCTCCCCGTCCCCCCAAGCCCCCCCGCGAACGGCTGGACGTGCTGGTGGCCGCGCGTGGGCTGGCCCCGTCGCGCGAACGGGCACAGGGCATCATCATGGCCGGTCAGGTGCTGGTGGCGGGCCAGGTCATCGACAAGCCCGGCACCAAGTTTCCGCCAGGGGCCGACATCACCCTCGCCATCCCCGACCCCGCCGCGCGCTACGTCAGCCGTGGCGCGCTCAAACTGGAACGCGCACTGGACGCCTTTGCCCTCGACCCGCAAGGCCGTGTCGCGCTGGACGTTGGTG
>JBBQSR010000627.1:0-2223 GCA_038234855.1 Ktedonobacterales bacterium
CGCAACGAAGACAATAGTTATGTCCGCGTCGCCGACGCGCCCCATGATGATATGGCGCTGCTGGTAGTAGCCGACGGCATGGGGGGCTATAAAGCGGGCGACGAAGCCAGCCGCATCGCCGTCGCCACCGTGCGCGCCGAACTGGAGCCGTTGCTGGCCCCCAGCACCGCCCAGCCCACCATGCGGCTCGGCACCCAGGCTGAGGGCGATGGCGAGCGCACCACCGTCTTTTTGCCCGAGACGGCAGCCACCGAGCATTACCATGGCTACCTGGGCGCGGCGGTCCGCAAGGCCAACGAAACCATCGTGGCATATGGCCAAGAGCACCGCGAGTCGCGCGGCCTCGGCTCGACCATCACCATGGTCATCACCGCGCGTGGCCGGGCCTACTTCGCCAATGTCGGTGACAGCCGCTCGTACCTTTTCCGCGCGGGGGAGCTACGCGCCATCACCCGCGATCATTCGCTGGTGGCGCGGCTCGTGGAGGCCGGGCAACTGGACCCCGACGATGTCTACACCCACCCCAAGCGCAACCTCATCTATCGCTCGCTCGGCACCGACCGCGAGGACCTGGAGGTCGACCTCTTCGAGGAGGCCTTGCAGCCCGGCGACATGCTGCTGCTGTGCTCGGACGGGCTGTGGGAAAAGGTGCGTTCGCCCGAAACCGTGCAGATCTTGGTGAACACGCCAGACCTGCGCGCGGCCTGTGCCAGCCTGATCGCCCTCGCCAACGCGAACGGCGGCGAGGACAACATCACCCTGGTGCTGGCACGCGTCGATGGCACGCTCGACACCGCCCCCACGGTGGTGCTTGCCGCTGACATCGCCGACATCGACACGGGCGAAATGACCGCCCAAGGGTAGGGGGGCGTGTTCCCCCATTTGGTCTACTTGCCTTGACACGGTCTTCTTGTTGCACAACAATAAGAGCATGGAAGGTCGCACACCGCGCTTTCCATGCTCTTGTCGCATTCATGAGCCGCGCGTTTCGTCGCGCACGGTGGAGGGTTCGCTTCCCATGACCTGTCCGCACTGTGGTGCCCCGGTCAAACCAACGGCCAGTTTTTGCATCCGCTGTGGACGCAAGCTGGTGCAGCCCCCCCCTGCCGTCGCCGAACCACCCGCCAGCGCGGAGCCGCCCGACGTCGTTGACACGCCCGCCAGCGACTCAGCGGCGGAGCCAGACGCCGACCAGCAACGCGACGTGCACACCACGCAGCCCGTCAGCCCCATCCCCGCCGTCCTCACCGCAGAGTCGCTGGCGCAGCTCATCGCCGCCGAGACGCGCGAGATGTCGCTGGCCGATATCAGCGCGCCCCCCGTGACGCCGCTGCTGGCGGTCGGCAGCCACATCGGCGAGCACTATGAGATCACGCGGATCGTCGAGCAGAGCGCGGCGGGCGTCGTCTATGAGGCGCTGGATCTGTGGGCACAGGACCACTGTTGGTCGTGCGAAAAGCCCTGGAACGATGGCGACGACGAACGATTTTGCGAAAACTGCGGTGCCCAGCGACGCGGCAAAACGCTGTTGCTCCGCCAGCAGCCGATCCGCCCCGATCTGTTGACCGAGGCCGCCACCGTCGCGCCCAACGCCATCATCCACGGGGACCAATTGCTGATCATCGTCGGCGAGGAAGAAGCGCCCATCACCGCCAAGCGCGTCCCGTTCACGCCGCCGCCCAGCACCAGCATGCCCCCGGCAGCGGTGAGCGCCCCCCCAACACCCGCCGAGGCCACGCCACCACCGATGGCCGCCTTTGCCAGCCCGGCGGATACGCAGCCACAGACCGCGCCACCGCCGCCACACGAGGACGCCCCCGCCACGATGGAGCTTGCCGCGCTGTTGGCCACACAGTCCGCCCCCTCGCTGCCGTCGGGGCCAAATGACACGCTGCGCGCCCCCATGCTGCATCTGCCGACCACTGATCCCGCCGCCAGCGCGCCGAGCGAACCCTTCGCCAGCAGCCAGAGCGACGCGCCAACGGTGGAGGAAGCGTATTTTGAGGCGACGATGTTCCTGCCGAACGCCGCGCCACGCTGGGAACTGCGGCTGGGCGTGGCCAGCGACGTAGGCCGTGCCCGCCAGGGTCGCCCGAATGAAGATACCGCGCTGGCCCTTACCTTCGCCTACGCGGGCGATGACATCCCCGCGCCGCTGACGTTGGGCGTGGTCGCCGATGGCCTGGGGGGCCACGAGAACGGCCAGCGCGCCGGACGGCTCGC
>JBBQSR010000628.1:0-2213 GCA_038234855.1 Ktedonobacterales bacterium
TATTGACCGCCGTCAGGCTGGACGCGCAGAAGCGGTTGACCGTCACGGCGGCGACGGAGATGGGCAGCCCGGCCAACCCCGCGATGAGGCGGGCGACGTTCATTCCCTGCTCGCCCTCGGGGAAGGCACAGCCAACGATCAGATCTTCGATCAGGTTGGCGTCAAGCTGCGGCACCTTTTCGAGCGCGGTGCGGATAACCAGCGCGGCGAGGTCATCGGGTCGCACATCTTTGAGGGTGCCCTTCACGGCGCGGCCAATGGGCGCACGCAGGGCACTGACGATTACTGCTTCTGGCATGGGGTAGTTTGCTCCTCATTGAGAAAAGGGGGGACGCGACTGGACGCGAAAGGCGCGAAATCCCACGAAAAGCGCGAAAGCATTGAAGAATTGAGCGGCTTCTTTCTTATAGAAGAAGCTCAGTTTTCGTGTCTTTCGTGGACTTTCGCGTCCAATCCGTCCTCCCTCATGAACGTTGTTTCAGGATGACCCACTCGACGGTCACGGTGGTGACGATGGTCGTGGGGTCGGTTTCGTCGTAGAGCGCGACGGCGGTGGAAAACTTGGCGCGGCCCTCGGCAGCGAAGGCATCGCGCACCTGTTGCAGCGCCTCGTCGCCCAGTTCACCATGCCCAACCAGAGCGCCGTGTGAGGGACGGCGATACTCGATCTGTGCGCTGCGATTCAGCGGCAACAGCTTGGCGAGTTGGTCGCCAAAGATCAGCACGTTCAGCGCACCCGACACGGTTTCGCCCAGGGCATATTGCGCGGCGGCGTGCATGGTGCCGACGTGGTTGGTCAGGTCGGGCCGCAGGGGCAGGCGCATCCGCACCTCATTCGCGGTGTACGACACGACCTCGATGCCCAGCGTTTTGGTGAAAGGCACCGCATCGAGCAATGCCTGCGCCATATCCATCATGCCCTCCTTTGAGGGACGGAACGCGAAATGACGCGGACTCGGGCAAGATGACGCAAGATGGTTTTCATCGTATCTCGCGTCGTTTCGCTTAATGTCGTGTCATCTCGTGTTCGACCGTCCTGCTAGCCCCTACAGCGGGTAGCCACCCTTGGCGATCACTTGGTCGGCGATGCTCCGCGAAAGGTCGGTGCCGTTTACGTCCAGGTCGGCCAGGTAGCCGCGCACCAGCTTCAGTTCGGCGGCACGGTCGTCGCCTTCCATCGCGGATTCGATGATGCGCTCGATGGACGTGCGGATCTGTGGCAGCAAGCGCCACGCGACCATGTTGGCCAGTTGAGCATGCGTCTTGATCTGCGCGTCGTTTTGGCGGGCGGCGTAGAGGGCACGGCCCACGGCGCTGTCGATGGCGAAGAGATTGATGAGGATGTCGCCCGTGTTGCCGAGGAACTCTTCTTCATCCTTGATGTTGGCGACATACTTCATCGACGCCTTCATCACACCGTAGATGGCGGCACGCTTGGCGCGCTCTAGGGCGTTGACGGCGGAGCGCAGGTCGGCGGGTACGCCCGTCGCGGCGAAATCGGGGATGTTGCCCGATTGGGCCTGCTGCTCGACCTCGGGGACCAGATCGAAGAGGTTGAGCTTGCCACCCATCACGCGCTCAAAGACCTTGCCAGCGGCGAGGAGGCGATTGATCTCATTGGTGCCCTCAAAGATGCGGCTGATGCGCGCGTCGCGGTACGCCTTCTCGACGGCATAGCCCGTCATGAAGCCGTTGCCACCGTGGATCTGCACGCCTTCGTCCGCCGTGCGCCCGACCGCCTCGGAGCCGAACACCTTGGCGATGCTGGCCTCGGCGGCGAACTCTTCCAGTGCGGTGAGTTGGGCGAGTTTGTTTTCGCCAGCGGCCTCGCGCGCACCCTCGATGTAGCCCGCCGTGCGGAAACCGATGGCCTCGACGGCGTATTCATCGGCGGCCATGCCCGCCAGCTTGGCCTTGATGAGGCCGAACTGGTTAATGGACTTACCAAACGCCTTGCGCGTCTGCGCGTAGTCGGCGCTGACGGCGATGATGTTGCGAATGCCGCCGACGCCGCCCGCGCCCAGCTTCAAGCGCCCGATGTTGAGGATGTTGAAAGCGATCTTGTAGCCCTTGCCGATCTCGCCCAGGACGTTCTCGACGGGGACCTTGACGTTTTCCATATAGACGAGGCGGGTGGATGAGCCTTTGATGCCCATCTTGGCCTCTTCGGGGCTGGTGGTGACGCCCGCCGCGTGCATATCCATGATGAAGGC
>JBBQSR010000629.1:0-2209 GCA_038234855.1 Ktedonobacterales bacterium
CGCGGCGGGGCTGCGCATGACCGCCGACCAATCAGCCCCCGCGCCGGTCGGCCCGCTCACTGGCCAATCCTTCATCCTCACTGGGCGGCTCGAACACCAGACGCGCCCGCAAGCTGAAGCTGCCCTGATCAGTCTCGGCGGCACCATCGCCAGCGGCGTCAGCAAGACGCTCAGCCACCTCATCGCGGGGGCCGACCCTGGCTCGAAGCTGGCCAAAGCCCAAAAGCTCAACATCCCCATCCACGACGAAGCCTGGCTGCTGGAATTGCTGGCGAATGATGGCGTGCTGCCCGAACCGCCCGAAGCTGAAGCTGCCCCATCACTCGATGGAGAAAGTGAGACTGGAACGGCGGGTGGTTGAAACCGCGCTTGGGAGCACGACGCCTGCGATCATGCTCATGCAGGCCCCTCCCACGATTGCGGGCGTCATGTCCATACGCTGAATTGTTGCTGGACCAGTTTCCCCCTCGATATGAGAGAGCATGGGGTGGGGCCGTCGCCCCATTTCGACGCATCTGCGCCAGAAAGGGGGGCAACTGTCTCATTTCGTCGCCATGCCGCGTTATATAATAGAGCGAGCATGGTGACGGGGGCGCGTTCCCCTGGGAGCTTGTGCCCATTTTCTCGCTAATTCGTCTGTTTCCGCGTGCCGAGAGGAGCCAGCGCCTTATGCACCCCGATGATACCGCCATCCAAACCTCTGACGAAAACACCTCTGTCTCATCGATTGATCCCCAGCGAGCGGTCGTTTCCACCGTGAGCGCTCTGCCGGTGAAGGAGGGCGAGCACCGCGAGGCCGACCTCATCCTCGCCGAAACCTCGCCCTTCGCGAACTCGACCATTCGCAAGGCCAGCACCATCGCGTATAATGGCGTCAGTGGCCTCATATTGTTGATCGTCGCGGCATCGTTCGTCACCTTGCTCGTCTGGTTCATCAGCGATCTGCGCGGCATCAATGCATTGCCGGTGCCCGCCGGGATGGACCATACCCAGTTCGTGCGGGGGCAGGTCGTCAACGCCGTCATCGGGCTGTTGGCGAATCTGGTGCTGGTCTTCATCTTGATCGAGGTCTTCACCGCCATCGTGACCTTTGTGCGCACGCGGCGCGCCACCGCCCGCCCGATCTTGCTCATCCCGCTCTACATCATCATGCGCGCCATCGTCGTTTTGGGTGGCCAACTGCTCTTCAACCCGCCGCTCGACAACACGCAGCTTTTCATCGAGATCCTGGCGGAATTGGTGGTCTTTTCCCTCGTGGGGTTGGCGCTGAGCATCGCTCTGGCCGTGCTCCGCGACCCCAATCCGCCGAAGGCGCAGGGGTAGTACCCACCGCTATCACGGCAAACAGCGCGGGCAGTTCATCGGTGAACTGCCCGCGCTGCGCATCGACGGTTTCCCTGGCTATTCGGTCGCGGTCGTCGCCGCCTTCGCCGCGCGGTTCGACCGGCGGATGAAGACGAACACACCGGCCCAGATGGCCGTGCCCAGCATGATGAGCAGCAGCACCAGCGGCGCGCCGAGGGGCAACTGCGGCACCCAGGCCGGGTAGGCATGCGCTGCGGTCGCGTCACCGATGCTCATCGGCGCGGTCCCCAGCGGTGCCAGACGGATGACCCCGCGATCCGTGATGCCCAGGTCATACGTCACCTGCGCGGCGGGGGCGTCGAGTTGCAGATACGTCAGCCAGCCGTCGCTACGCACCCACCCCATGTTGCGATCCGTTGAGAGGTCGTGGTACAGCGTCGGATTCATCTGCGCCTGATAGGTGACTTTGAAGCCCGATGCGCCACCTACCGTGTTGCCGATGGGATTCTGCCCGACCGTCGCCGCGAAGTCACTGACATTCAGGGGCTTATCCGTCAGGAAGAAGAGGTCGGCGTGGACGGTATGGCCATCGAGCGCCAGCACCTCTAGCGGCACCCAGGGGTGCGTCGTGTGCATCGTCAGCAGCAATGGCGTGCCATCGCCGCTGGTTTCGTGGCGCTTCTGCACCTCGGTGGTGTCGAACTTGACGGCCATGAAGATCGGGCTGGCCACGGCATAGCTCAGCAGATGGGCGCGCGTGTCGCCATCCAGCGCGAAGCCGTTGCCCGTCACCCATTTCAGGATCGCGTCGCCGCTGCCCTGGATGACCGTGATGTTGAGCGCCGCCACCTTGACCTGTTGCAGCACCGTCGCGTCGCCCGCTGAGGCTGAGACAGGCGCGGCG
>JBBQSR010000630.1:0-2209 GCA_038234855.1 Ktedonobacterales bacterium
GCCCGGCTGCGGGCTGTCGGCGCACCCGGCACGCGTCTATGACCCCGAGGTGTACATCAGCTTCATCCTCGACTTCGTGCAGCAGGTGGTGGGTGGCGCGGACGCACCCGTGCATGTCATCGCCAGTTCGCTGACCGGGGCGTATGTCATCACGGCGGCGGAACGACGGCCCGACCTCTTTGAACGCCTAATCTTGATCGAGCCAGCCGGGATCGAGCATCTGGCCGCCGCGCCGTCGTCGTTGGCACGTTTCGCGGGCAAGCTCTTTCGCACCCCACTCATCGGCACCGCGCTCTATCATGGGTTGGTGTCGCGGCCAGGGCTGCGCTATTACCTGAAACATCAGGTCTACCACGATGCCACCGCCGTGACCGATGATGTGGTCGATGCCTACTACGCCGTGGCGCATGTGCGCGACGCACGCTACGCCGCATCGAGCTTCGTTGGCGGCAGCCTGAACTGCGACATCGCCGATGAATTCGAGGTGCTGGCGCAACCAGTGCTGCTGTGCTGGGGCCGCCACGCGACCTTTTCGCCCCTGGAAGACGCTGAAGCCTTCATGGAGCGCAACGCCAACACCGAACTCGCCATCTTTGACCACAGCGCCGCCCTGCCCCAAGAGGAAGAGGCCGAGGATTTCGTGACGCAGGTGCGCAACTGGTTGCGCGCGGGCATCGGCTCACGGTACTGATGCGCTCATGATAAGACACGAGGCGAACACCCAATCAGTGATCGGGTGTTCGCCTCGTCTTTTGCCTGGGCGCGCTAGGAAACCGGGGCCAACGTCTCCGTGTGCAGCGGCTGCATGGCCTGGGACCAGGCCACCAGCAGGTCGAGGAAGGGTGACACCTTGGCGGCGATGGCCTTGTCGCGCAGCTTGCCCTCCGCGTCGAACTGATGGGCGATGGTCGGCAAGACGATGTCATGGCGAATCGGGGCCATGCCCAGTTCGACCGCGACCAGCTTCAACTGCTCCACCGCGCGGGCACCGCCGGTCGTTTCGCCGCCATACGCGACGAAGCCCACTGGTTTGTCGCGCCACGCCTTGAAACCGTAGTCGAGGGCGTTTTTCAGCACGCCCGCGAAGCTGTGGTTGTACTCGGGCGAAATGACGATGTAGCCATCCGCCGCGCCGATGCGCGCGACCCACTGCGCCACGATCGGGTCAGAGTACCCGCCGCGCGCCGGGCTTTCGTTGAAGAATGGCAACGGCCAGTCGCGCAGATCGATGATCTCGCTGGCGATGTCAGGATGCTGCTGCACCTGATCGAGCAGCCAATTGGCGACGAGATGCCCACGGCGGTCATCGCGCGTGCTGCCAAGGATGATGGGGATACGCTGCATTAAAATACCTCTAGATGTGAGTGGTGAAACTGGTGCTGAACCGCACAATGGCTACCGTGACGGCGAGGGCCAAGATCACGAGGGCTGGGATGTTCATGAGGACGGGAAGTTTGGCGCGGAAATGGACGACTATCGCGCCGACCATCGTCAGCGCCAGACCGATAGCGGCTGCCGCAGCGAGGGCGGGGACGAAGATGCCGATGAGGAGGCCCAGCGCGCCCAGCACCTCAAGCCCCCCCGTCGTCGTCCAGAACCACGGCACCACCTTATCTTGGTCGCGCTGCGCCAGGGATTGTTTGGTACCAGCCAGCTTGCCACCGCCCGCCGCGAGAAAGGCGAACGCTAACAGCACCTGGAAAACGATAGCGAGAATGATCACGTGAAACCTCCCAAAGGTCGCGCCGCTGGACCTTTTTTCTGTACAGCCAGCGGTTACAGTTTTCGGCCTGCAAATCGTACCGCAGCATGCATGGTAGGGTCTGCAAGGCCGATGTCTATCTCTTAAGTATAGGACTAATCTGTAGCATTGTCAAGTGCAGATTCACAGGGTGAGCAGGGCATCCCCTGCGCGGGGACTGCCGCGTTTTGGGCGATCTCGGCGAGGGTGTGGGCATTCAAGGTCTGGACGAAAAATCGCTCGGCATCGTGGTAGATGGCGGCGAGGGCCGCGCGCACGCGCGGCTCGATCAGGGGACCACGTTCGGGCGTCGCGCCGACCTCGGTCAGCCCCGTTTGCAGGGCGCAGTAGATGTCACCGAGCAAAATCTCATGCGGCGGGCGCGCTAGCTGATAGCCGCCGATGCGCCCCTCGTGCGCTTCCACCAATCCCGCGCGTGCCAGTTGCGCCAAGATGCGCCGGATGAAG
>JBBQSR010000631.1:0-2207 GCA_038234855.1 Ktedonobacterales bacterium
GCGGATAACCCGGAGGCGCACCGTAGCCTGGCTGCTGGGGCGGGTACCCTGGCGGCGCACCGTACCCTGGCTGCTGCGGATAGCTAGGCGCACCATAGGGCTGGCTGGGTGGATACCCCGGAGGCGTGCCATACGGTTGGCTCTGTGGATAGGCGGGCGGCGTCCCGTAGGGCAGTCCCTGGACGGGCGGCGTCCCATAATTTGGCTGCTCAGCGGGTGGGGTGTACGCGGGCTGGTCACCACCCGCAGGGGGCGTGGGCGGCGTGCCATAGCTGGGCTGATCGCTGCCCTCGGGCGGCGTCCCAGTCGGTTGGTTCGGATCTTGAGGTGGATACATACGATTCCTGATTTCCCTCACAAACGAGCTGCCGACGGTTGGCAGCACAAACGCGACGATGCAACCGCAGTTGAGTATAGCCCGTGCCGCGTGTGTTTGCAACCACACGTCTACGCCGCCACCGCACGCGTCACAGCATGCACGCACAGGTCCCACCCGAATGCGGTATAATCTCAAAGAGCCATCCCGCATCCATCCGCGTGGCAGAGCTACGCGGCGACGTTTTTAGGGCAGCATCACCAGAGATTTGGAAGGGAACCAAGAGCACCATGGCTGAACACAACGCCGTGATCGTCAGTGCCACGCGCACGCCCATTGGCAAATTCATGGGGGCGCTGGCGTCCCTGACCGCACCAGAGTTGGGGGCCTTCGCCCTGCGCGAGGCCGTGCGCCGCGCGGGCATCGACCCCGCCCAACTCGACGAAGTCATCATGGGCAACGTCGTCTCGGCGGGCGTCGGCCAGGCTCCCGCGCGGCAGGCCTCCATCGGCGCGGGCATCCCTGATGACATCTCGGCCTACACCGTCAACAAGGTCTGTGGCTCCGGCCTGCAAGCCGTGATGCTCGCCGCCCAGGCCATCCGCGCGGGCGATAGCACGCTGCTGGCGGCAGGCGGCATGGAGAGCATGAGCAACGGCCCCTATCTGCTGGATAAAGCGCGCACCGGCTACCGCTATGGCGACGGCAAACTGCTGGATAGCGTGCTGCACGACGGCCTGTGGTGCTCATTCGAGCAATGCGCCATGGGCGACGAAGCCGAGATCGTCGCCGAAAAATTCGAGATCACCCGCGCCATGCAAGACCAATTCGCCTACGAGAGCCATATGAAAGCCGCCGCTGCCACCGAGGCGGGTCGCTTCAAGGATGAGATGGTGTCGGTCGAGATCGCCGGGCGCAAGGGCGTGACCGTCATCGACCGCGACGAGCCGATTCGCGCGGATACGACCATTGAGGCGCTGACGGCGCTCAAGCCCGCCTTTCACTATGGCAACCGCACCGTCACCGCTGGCAACGCCCCCGGCCTGAACGATGGCGCGGCGGCAACCATCGTCGCCGAGGCCACGCGTGCCCGCGACCTGGGCCTGCCCGTCCTCGCGCACATCATCGGCTACGCCACCGCCGCCATCACGCCGAAATACATCTTCGCGGCCCCCCCCCGTGCCGTCAATCGCCTGCTGGAACGCACCGGCATGGCGCTCAGCGACTTCGACCTGATCGAGGTCAACGAAGCCTTCGCCGCGCAGACCCTCGCCAATGGTAAGGAACTCGGCTGGGACTGGTCGCGCGTCAACGTGAATGGCGGGGCCGTGGCGCTGGGCCACCCCATCGGTGCCAGTGGCGCGCGGGTGCTGACCACCCTCATCTATGAATTGCAGCGCCGTGGCGGCGGACGCGGCCTGGCGACGCTGTGCCTGGGCGGCGGCGGCGCGGTTGCCATGGCCGTGCAGGTGGGGTAGGTTTATGCAGACGATGCCTCATTACTCGATGCTGATTCAGTGGTCCAACGAAGATGATGCCTTTCTGGTCATATTGCCCGAATGGGCGGATCGAGTCTTGGGGCCAGTTTCGCACGGGGCAACTTATGAAGAGGCTGTCAAGAATGGTTACGATGCGCTAGAGGCACTCATCGCGTCGGCAACCAAGCATGGCGAAGCACTGCCAACACCGCGCATTTTCGCGGCGGCATGAGATGGTTTGATGGCATGCACGTGTGAGCCAAACGACGACGACAAATCAACCAGGCATCCAATGGATGCTGATGAGTTCGCGCATGCGCTCGGGTTCAGCGATGCAGAGATCGCAGCAGCAGATGCTGCCGCACGACAGCGTTTCCCGGCGTTTTTTGCTGATCAGCCTGAGTAACGACACA
>JBBQSR010000632.1:0-2203 GCA_038234855.1 Ktedonobacterales bacterium
TGGCGGGTCTGCTGGCGGGCGGCTGCTCGATGGCGATTGGGGAATGGCTCTCCGTGCAGAGCGCGCGCGAACTCGCGGCCCGCCAGATCGCTGTCGAGCGCGCCGAATTGGAACAATCCCCTGCCGATGAGCAGGAAGAACTCGCCATGATCTATCAGGCGAAGGGGCTGGATGCCGCGACCGCCCAGCGATTGGCGACCCAACTCATCGCTCAGCCCGACCAGGCGCTCGATACCCTCGCCCGCGAAGAGCTGGGGCTGGACCCGAAGGAGCTAGGTGGGTCAGCACTGGTGGCGGCGGGCACTTCGTTCCTGCTCTTCACCCTGGGGGCGTTGGTGCCGGTGATCCCGTTCATCTTTGGCTCTGGCCCCGTAATCATTGCGCTGAGCATGCTCGCCAGTGTGATCGGGCTGGTGGCCATTGGCGCGAGCATCAGCGTGACGACGGGCACGCCGCTATGGCGGACCTGCACGCGCCAAGTGGGGCTGGGGCTGGCAGCCGCAGCGGTCACCTTTGGGCTAGGACGCCTCATCGGCAGCCGTCTGGGCTGAGCATGTCGCACCGGCAAGATGGGCCGTGAACAAGGAGGGAAAGGACCACCATGAGCAAACCGTATCGGGTCGTGCCCAATCCCAAGCTCCGGCGTGTGCTGGCGATCATGTACTCTTCCGTCCAACGCAAGCCCATGATCCATGGATTGTTTGAGGTCGATGTGAAGACCGCACATGACTTCCTCCGCGCGCATCAAGAGGCTACAGGGGAGTCGTTGTCGTTCACCGCCTTCATCCTGACGTGTTTCGCGCACACGGTCGCGGAGGATACCGCGCTACAGGCATGTCGCAAAGGCCGAAGTCGTCTCGTCCTCTTCGATGCTGTTGATGTGGCGGTCCCGATTGAGCGCGAGATCGCCGGGCAGTCGCAACCGATCATCGCCATCATCCGCGCCGCCAACACCAAAACCATGCGGCAGATTCACGACGAGATCCGCGCAGCACAGGTGGGGCAGGCGACCCAGGTGTGGGTGGGCTTCAGCGCGGCGGCGTGGCTGCGGTGGCTGCCGATGCTGGTGATTCGCCTCGGCTGGGCCTTCTTTTGCTGGCTGCGCCAAACGTTCCCAGCGCTCCAGCAACGCTATGGCGGTACGGTCGGCTTGACCGCCGTGGGCATGTTTGGCAAAGGGGGCGGTTGGGGCATTCCGCTCAACGACCATGCACTGGACGTGACGGTGGGTGGCATCGCCAGCAAGCCCGGCAGCGTGGATGGGCAGATCGCCATCCGTGACTATCTCAGTATCACGCTCAGCATCAATCACGCGCTGATCGATGGTGCCCCCGCCGCCCGCTTCGCCCAGCGGTTCAAAGAGCGCATCGAGCGGGGCGACGGCCTTGGTTCACTGATGCACGTAGCTTCACCAACGAGGATATGATGATTGTCGATAACCGCCCCCCAACAGTCGTGGCAGATCTGCCACCAGCACCCACGCCACCACCTCTCACACCATTCCAGCGGTGGGAGCAGCGGATCGTGACCTTCGCCAGAGACTATCCCATCCCCAGCGGCACGATCCTGTTGCTGGTCGTCAGCTTGGTGCTGTGGCTCGCCCGCCAGCCCCATGTCGCGCGCTGGCCATTGCTGCTCATCGTCGTGGTGGGCAGCGTGCGTGTCGGCTGGGAATTGATCCAACAAGTGCGCCGTCGTGAATTCGGGGTCGATTTCATCGCGGCATTGGCGATCTTCGGTTCCCTGATCCTGGGCCAATATTTGGCCGGAGCCATCATCGTCCTCATGCTTTCTGGTGGCGAGGCCCTCGAAACGTTCGCCCTGCACCGTGCCCGCACCAGCCTCGCCGCCCTCGCGGAACGCGCGCCTCGTTTCGCCCATGTGCGCGAGGGCCAGCAGATCCGCGATATCAGCGCCGACGCCGTCACCGTGGGGATGCACATCGTCATCAAACCGGGCGAACTCATCCCCGTCGATGGCGTGGTCATCGCGGGAGCCTCCGATGTCAGCGAGGCCGATCTCACGGGCGAACCCGTCCCAGTGCGCAAAGAAGTGGGCATGCAGACGCTCTCGGGCAGCGTTAACCTAGATGGCGTGCTGGATGTGCAAGCGCTCCACCGCGCGGCGGAGAGCCAATATGCCAAGATCCTCGAATTGATGCAAGAAGCGCAGGAAAATAAAGCCCCGATCAATCGCTTGGCCG
>JBBQSR010000633.1:0-2199 GCA_038234855.1 Ktedonobacterales bacterium
GGCACCTGATTGCGGCAAAAAATCTGATGGGGCACGAAAGTTCCCACGGTGATATTGTAGCGCCTTAGGTGCCCCCACGGAAAGCCGTACCTATTACGCGGTCGGGGGAGCCGCCTGGGCCTCGTTATAGCGCCAGGCATCCAGGTCCGGCGCGGGCAAGCCGTGCTGGGCCAGCACGGTGGTGATGTTGGTGCGATGCTCAGTGGCGTGGCTGATGGCCTGCATCACCACGACGATGGTGGGCACGGTGGTGACTTTGCCACCCCAATACCCCTCTGCCGATCCGCCGGGCACATATCGCTCAGCATACGCGACGAAGCCATTGCCGCTCGTCGTCAGATGCTCGCGCAGCGTCGCCAGGTCAGGGGAGGCGGCTTTGTACCAGGCGGCATCGGGCCACTCGCCCGTCAGCAAGCCCAGGTAGCGTTCCTCGTTGGCCGCCAGATGCAGCAGCGTCGCGCGGATGCTGCCATAGGTGCCCGCCGCGCTGGCCTCCAACTGAGCCGCGTCCAGGGTCGCCAGGGCATCCATCAGCCGCAGGTTCGCCCACAGGTTGTGCCGAAAGAAATCGCCAAGGGGGGTCGTCATGTCGCTATCGTCCTTCTTTTTCGTTGGGGTGCGTCTCATTGGGGGTCCTGCTATGCAGGATACCAGCGATATCTTGCCGCCCATTGTCAGGAAGGGCGCGACTGGGCGTCATTCCGCTGGCGGGTACTCGGCGTAGTGGGCGCGGCGCTGGGTGCGCGCGTGCACGGCGTCGAGTGCCTGGGCGAAATCGGCGATCTGATCGGCGCTGTTTTCCAGGCCGACCGAGACGCGGATGAGGCTGTCGGTCACGCCGCTGGCGGCGCGGTCGGCGGGGCTGAGCAAACGATGCGAGGTCATCACTGGCAGACTGGCCAGCGTGTCGGCATCGCCCAGACTGCTCGCGCGGAAGGCGAGGCGCAGATGGTCCACCACCGAGCGTGCCGTCGTCTCGTCGCCCCGCACGCTGAAGCTGACCATGCCGCCAAAGCCACGTAGCAGCCGCGCGGCCAAGTCGTGCTGAGGGTGCGTGGGCAGGCCTGGGTAGTTGACGCGCTCGACCAGCGGGTGCGCCGCCAGGAACTCGGCCAGCCGCTGCGCGTTGAGGCAATGGCGATCCATCCGCAGTTCCAGCGTCTTCATGCCGCGTGCCAGCAGGAAGGCTTCGAGCGGGGCCATGTTGCCGCCGACGCCCGCCATGATGCCGCGCACCTTCGCCATCGGCTCCGCCGCGCCCGCCACGGCACCAGCGATGACGTCGCCATGGCCGCCCAGATATTTCGTCGCGCTGTGCACCGACAGATCGGCCCCCTGCGCCAGTGGCAAACTGAGGTACGGGCTGGTGAAGGTCGCGTCGACGCCCAGCAGCAGTCCGCGCGCGTGGGCAAGCTGCGCCAGCGCGGGCAGGTCCAGCACCACCGTCATCGGGTTCGACACCGTCTCGCCCCACAGCATGCGCGTCTGGGGCGTGATGGCCGCCGCCACCGCCGCGAGATCCGTCATATCCACGAAGGTGTGGCTGATGCCCAGGCGCGGCAAGAGTTCGGTCAGCAGGTGATAGGTGCCGCCATAGACGTGGCGCGTCACCACCACATGCTCCCCCGCGCCGACAAAGGCGGTGATGGCGGCGTGGATGGCCGCCATGCCCGAGGCAAAGGCGCACGCGGCATCCGCGCCCTCGAGCAGGGCCAGTGTGCGCTCAAAGGCATCGACCGTGGGGTTGCCCGCGCGCGAATAGCCGAAGCCCAGTTTGGCCCCCGACACCACCGCGTCCATCGCGTCGGTGCTGTCGAAGCCGAAGCTGGCCGTCTGGAAGATGGGGAAGACGATGGGGTCGCTCGCCCCATCGCCATGAAAATGCCCACCATGGATCGCCCGCGTCGAAAAGCCTGGTTCCGCCATCACGGTTGCCCCCTGTCGCTGATATCACCACAGCATATCATCTGTGGCACGGCGAGTGTGAGCCTTTTCCCTTGATTCTGCGCGCCCGCCATGGCACACTGAAAGGGAAGAACGAGCGAGCGGAGGGAACGCGATGCAACCAGTCAATGCACTGACCGCCTCACCCCTGCAATGGGTCAAGCCTAGTTGGCGCAAGTACGACTACGAGCTGCGCGACGGCCCCGTCGTCGTCGCAACGCTCAGCATCAATGGCTGGATGAACCGGGCGACGGG
>JBBQSR010000634.1:0-2197 GCA_038234855.1 Ktedonobacterales bacterium
GCTGGCGCGCCCCCGCCCCAAGAGTGGGAGCGCCAGTCGCAACAGCCGCATTTCCCCGTCGTCTACATCTCGTGGAAGATGGCGTTGGCCTATGCGAACTGGCTAGCGACCGTGACAGGCGAGCAGTGGCGCGTCCCCACCGAGCAGGAATGGGAAAAGGCGGCGCGGGGCACCGATGGCCGCACCTGGCCCTGGGGGAACGCGTGGGATGCCCGCCGCGCCAACACGGATGACGGTGGCCCCGGCGCGCTCACGCCCATCGGCAGCTATCCCGCTGGCGCTAGCCCCTATGGCGTCCAAGATATGTGCGGCACCGTGAATGAATGGTGCGGCCACGCGCCCGATGCCATCCAGCAGCGATCAAGTCCCTGGGGTGACGTTGACCGCGCCAACACCGGCTATCTGAGCGGCGGCTCGTGGAATGATAGCCCAGCGGTCGCGCGCCCGGCACACCGCAGCCAACTCTTCATCGGACAAACCTCAGACGATATTGGGATGCGCCTGGCAAAGGGAGTCTGAGCCGACAGCCGCGCTAGCGCGTGATCCCTGACGCGGGTTCACGCGCTAGCGCGACTACCAAACAGGCATCTATCCAGCGTTCCGCGAAGCATCACCCCCCTCTCGCTCGATGGCACCACTCACCCTATGCATCGGGCCGCAGTTCGCGGCGTGAACGGAGGCTGAGCCAGGTGGCGAAGCCCATCAGCAAGGCCGCCAGCGCGCCGATGACCAGCGCGACGGCCCCCGACTGAAAGGCGAGGATCGCCCCGCGCAGCGCCGCCAGCCCCACGAAGCTCGACCCCGCCAGCACCAACACACGGTTGCGGGTGCCCAGCCCGACACCGACGATGACCACGGCCTCGGTCGCCAGCACCAGCGCATAGACCCACGTCGGCTCCGCCGCGAAGGATTGCGCCAGCGTCGGCAGCAGCAGCAGCAACGCCCCCACCACCGAGGCGGCGCGCCCAAGCACCTCGGGCCGCTGCACCTGGACATCCACCGGCAGCAGGGCACCGATGATCAATTGGTAGCTACCCGGTGCGATGACGAACGCCTGGATGTTGTCGGCCCCCAGCCAGCGCACGCCATAGATCGCCGCGATGGCGACGAACTCGCCCGCCACATACCACAGGATGCGCCCGCTCACCGCGCCAGGGATGATCGGCTCCGCGTCGCGCCCGCGCACCGCCAGCATCACCGCCAGCGACAGCAGCAGCCCCGCCGCCGTCAGCGTCGCGCGCCCGCCGATGGCGAAGCTGTCGGTGCTGGCCAGGCTCACCAGCGCCGCGCCCCCGGCGACCGTCAGGCCCGCCACGCGGTGCAGCCACAGCCCCACGCGCCGCCCGTCGCTCCACTGCGCCCGCGCCGCTGGGTCCGCGATGTTGGCCGCCCACCAAGGATTGCGCGCCGTCGCCAGCCAGGGCAGGGCGCGCCAGCCATAGGCCAGCGTCGCGTAGCCCCACGCCAGCACACCGAAGGCCAGCAATGTCTGCCACGACTCCCAGCCTTGACGGTTCGCCAGGCTGCCCGTCGCCAGCACCCCAGTCAGCAGCGCAGGCACCAGCAGATCGGGCAGCGCCTCGATGGCCGCGACGGCATAGGCCACCACGGCGAAGATGGCGAGCGCCAGCGTCTCGAAAGCTGGATCGTGCTGTCCCTGCACGGCGGTGAGGATGGCCGTGACGGCGGCGGCGATGTATGGCGGCCACAGCCAGCGCAGTTTGCCGAAGCGCCCGGCCACCACCCCCGCCACCGTGAAGGCCAGCGTCAGCGGCAGCAGATCATGCGCGTTGGGGTTGGCGATGGCCGCCCCCACGGCGTACAGCGTCGGCACCGCGCCTGCCCAGGGATTCGGCTCCAACGCGGCGACCAGATAGGCCGCCACGGCGAAGATCACTAAGAGCGCCTCGACCTGCCCACCATCGTAGGGCACGACACGCCCGATGGCGAAGAACGATGCCCCCACCGCCAGGCCATAGAACGCCAATGCCCATTGCCAGCCGATGAAGCGCCGCACCGCCGCCCCTGCCGCCGCCGCCGCGAAGGTGATCACCAGCGTCGGCGGCAGCATCGGCTGATCGCGCACCAGACCCACGCCGAGCAGCGCATAGGCCGTGGCGAAGGCCGTCACCCATGCCGCCCGTTCCTGCGCGGCGACCAGATAGGCTACCGCCGCGAAGGCGAAACTGAGCATGAC
>JBBQSR010000635.1:0-2168 GCA_038234855.1 Ktedonobacterales bacterium
TGCTCCCCCATCGCGTTCCCTCCGTCTAGCTACGCGCCGGTCCATCCGCAGATGGGGTAGGGTTGTCATCAAGCAAGTGGGTCAGCGTTTCGGGGATGACCGCCCCGCTGGCGCTCCACACCGAGAAGAAGCCCGCCTCGCGATAGAGGCGCTGGGCTGTCTGGTCGCGCCGATAGCCCGTGCCGCCGCCCGCGATGAGCGCCAGATGCGCCGCCCGCGCCGCCAGGGCATTGCCCCGCCCACGCAGTACGGGAGCCTGGTCGAAGTCGCCCGGCAGCAACGCCGCGCTCAGGTCGGCGTCGAAGCGGGTGATCTGCGCGCGTAGCCAATCGGCCATCTCAGCGTTCGTGCCGCCTTTGCGCGCGGCGGCGTCATCCAGCACATGCAGACAGTGGCGGGCGTGGCCCAGGGTCATGGCCGTGGGCACGTAGGTGGTCGCGCCGCGCCCAGTGGATTTCAGCAGGTTGGGGCCGGGGCCGAGCAGCACCGCATCCTCGGCGACGAAGTGGTCGTGGCAATGCACCACCGTCGTATCCGAGGCGGCCAGCGCCACCAGGTCCATCGGCGGATCGACCGTGACGGTGGCCTCCCCCGCCGCCAGCAGCGCGCGCAGGGGGATGGCGGCGAGGATCTGCATGCCGTCGGGCAGCACCGCGCCCGCCACCAGCACATCCGCGTGGTGCGCCGCCGTCACCCAGGGCAGGGCACCACGCCAGAGATAGCCGCCCGCGACGGGTTCGGCGCGCATGGGGGCACGCTCCGGCGGGAAATTGAGGAAGTTGAAGCCGTTGCCGCCGTGCAATGCACCAGAAGCCAGGCCAGGCAGCCAGCGGTCACGCTGCGCCGCGCGGGGCGAGGCCGTCACCAGCGTGGTGCAGGCCTGATGCTGCGACGCGATAAAGGCGCTGGTCAGGTCGCCCGCCGCCAGTGCCGCGAATGCGTGTGCCTGGGTCAGATACGCCAGATCTAGCCCGCCATAGTCGCGCGCGATGGCCATACCAAGTAGACCAGCGGCGGCGATGGCGTGGATCTGCGCCTGGGGAAAGTCGCCGCTGGCATCCTGCGCGTCGGCCTGGGGGGCCAGCACCTCCGCCGCGATGCGTGTGGCGGCGGCGAGCGCCTGGGCATCCGCCGCCGTTGGCTCTGGGGATCGCAACATACCCGTCTCTCGTTCTGTCTGTGTGCTGGATGCTGAACCGATGGTCGGCTATTCCTCGAAGAGGGCCTCGACGAAGTCGAACGGTTCGAAGGGGGCCATGTCGCCGACGCCCTCGCCCGTGCCGATGAACTTGATGGGCAAGCCCAACTCAGAGCTGACCGAGAAGACGACGCCACCGCGCGCGGTGCCATCGAGCTTGGTCAGGATGATGCCGCTGACGCCCGCGTCCTCGACAAAGGTTTTGGCCTGGATGATGGCATTTTGGCCGGTGGTGGCGTCGAGCACCAACAGCACCTCATGCGGGGCCTCGGGGTCATAGCGCGCCAGCACCTTGCCGATCTTTTTCAGTTCTTCCATCAGGTTGGCCTTGGTGTGCAGGCGTCCGGCGGTGTCGACGATGAGCACATCGTTTTTGCGCGCTTGGGCGGCCTCCATCGCGTCGAAGACGACGGCGGCGGGGTCCGCGCCGTGCTGGTGGCCGATGACGGGCACCTTCAGCCGTTCGCCCCAGGTGCGCAGTTGCTCGACCGCTGCCGCGCGAAAGGTGTCGCCCGCCGCCAGCAGCACGCGGTGGTTCTCGCGCTTGAGGATGTTCGCCATCTTGGCGATGCTGGTGGTCTTGCCGACGCCATTCACGCCGACCACCAGGAAGACGCTGACCGCCGAGGTATCCGAAAAGATGAGCGGCTCGGGTTCGCCCAGCAGGATCTGCATTTCCTCTTTCAGGGCCTCGCGGACCTCTTTGCCCGCCGTCATGTTTTCATAGCGAGCGCGGTCGCGCAGGGTCGCCACCAGCTTTTCCGTCAGTTGCACGCCGACATCGGCTTCCAGCAGGGTTTCTTCCAGTTCGTCCCACAGGTCGTCGGTGATGTCGTCTTGGGCCAGGCTGCGGTTGATGCGGCTAAAGAGGCCGCGCGTGCGCCCCAGCCCCAGGCGAAAGGGGTTGAAGCGGCCCGCGCCCGCTGGTTGGGGGGCGTCCTCGGCGACTTCCCACGCCTCCTCGGCGACT
>JBBQSR010000636.1:0-2157 GCA_038234855.1 Ktedonobacterales bacterium
GCCGAAGAGCAGTTCACCCACCAGCCCGCCCGGCAAGCCAAAGAGCGTCGCGCTCAGCGTTTGGTGTCCATACCCCGCGACCCACCAAAAGTTGAAGGCATCGGAGGTGATCGCGGAATTCGCATTGTATGACGCCGCCTGGATGTTCGCCACGAGCGCGCCCAGTTGGAAATTCGGCACCATGACGGGCACGAGGAAGACCAGCAGCGTCGCCAGCCCCGCCCCAGTGAAGCGCCAGAAGCTCCGCCGCGCCTGCCACCGCCAGAGGTAGAGCAACAGCAGGGGGACGAAGATGATCGGCTGCGGCTTCAGCAAGATGGCGAGGGCGAGGCTGACACCGCCCAGGGCATAGCGTTCGGCCAGCAGGGCGAAAAGCGCCCCCAGCAACGGCAGCGCGACCAGGCCATCGGTCTGCCCCCAGACCGCGCCATTATAGAGCACGGCGGGCGACAGGGCATACGACGCGGCCACGAGCAGCGCGAATCGCTCTGAGCGGCGCTGGTGCGCCTCACGGTACAGCAAGACGACCGCGCCGACATCCGCCAGCAAGATGGGCAGCTTCGCGAGAAACGGCCCGACGCCATTGCTGCGCATCAGGGCATCGAGCGACGTCTGTGCCGTTGGGTGCGTCAGCGCGTTGAAAAGCGCGACGACCAGCCCAAACAGATACGGCATGCCAGGGGGATAGTTGACGGCCTGACCGCCCCCAAAGCCAAACTCACCATCGCCAGCGCCGCCAGACGCGGTGTACAGCGTCGAAAGCTGCCGCACGGCCCTATCGCCCCACTGCACATAGGTCGCTAAGTCGGCATAGTAGCCGCGAAAGGTCATCAGTGGCAGTCGAATGGCAACGGCCACCACGATGAGCGCGGCCACCAGCAACCCCTGCCGAGTGAGCAACCTTGGGATACTGCGAGAGATGCTGGTCAATTGTGTGCTCCTGCCTTAGGGGGTGTATTTCACCGATAGTGGGCGAGCCAGCGGGTCAACCCGCCCTGGCCCGCCCATTATCACCCCTACTTGCCCGCGCAATCATAGAGTTGCTGGCCGCCCGTGGTCTGGGTGGATTGGTAGGCGGATGCCGCGACGGCAGTGCAGTTCGCCTGAACCCATTGGGTCACGCTGCCTTGGCCATTCGCGGTGCCGACGGTGCCCACACCAGTCGTGGTTTCACCGTAGCTGGGCGTGGCCTCCGTGGTCGTCGTGCCACCACCAAAGCCGCCAAAGCCGCCCAGCAGGAAGTAGCGCACCGTGCCCTTGCTGACGAGCGATTGCAGTTGCGCGACGGTCAAGATCGGGTCGCTGCCACTGAAGCCGCCCAGCGTCATGACCGCCTTATCGGTCGCCAGGATGATCGGCGCGGAGGTCCCCGAGGAGGTGGTCGCCACCAGATACGTCGCTTTGCCTTGGTGCGCTTCCAGATAGCTGATGAGCGCCGCATCCGTCTGGGCGTTGCCCAAGCCGCCAAAGCCACTCGTCGCTGATCCCGCGAGGGGCAGATCCTGCGTCAGATTCGTCAGGGCGGGGTAGGCCGACCAGACGAAGGGGGTCGCCAGCAGCGCCGCCAGGCCGACCGCGACGGTCGCCGCGCGCACCCGCTCGTTATTCATCAGGCCCAGCACCGTTGGCCGCGTCGTCAGCAGCGCGGGGCGGGCACGCATGAGGATGAGCGCGACCACGGCCACCAGCGAGGGGATGGCGATGACGGGCACCAGCCACGCACCCCACGAGGGATCGTCGCGGATGATGGCGATCTGCACCCATGCCGTCACGGCCAGGGCGAAGGGCAGCAACCACCCGCGCCACCCCGGCAACGCGAACTGGTTCCACATCGTCACCACCCCGATGCCCGCCAGCGCCGCGATGGCTGGCGACATCTGCGACAGGTAATATTGGTGGAAGAAGGTGGCGACGCTAAAGAAGATGGCCATCGTCAGCAGCCAGGTGCCCCACAGCAGCATCGATTGCTGCTGCCGATCTGCGCGTGGGCGGAAACGGCGGTCCGAGGCCAACGCCACCAGGCCGATCAGTGCCAGCGGCAACAACCACACGATCTGCCCGCCCAACGGATTCGTGAAGAGGCGAAAGATCCCCGGATCGCCCGTGTTGAACATGCCACCGCCGCCGCCGATGCGCGCCGTGCCGCCACCGAAGCCC
>JBBQSR010000637.1:0-2155 GCA_038234855.1 Ktedonobacterales bacterium
GGGCCTCATCACCCGGTGCAATCCACGGGCCGACGAGGTCGCGCTGCGGCTGGGCGGGCGCGGGCTGCGGCTAGAGTACCAGGCATCGCATGCCGTGGATGGCGACCAGCCCACCGCCGAGGCCGTCGAAGCCTTCCTGGCGCGGTTGGCGACCCTGCGACGGCGCGAACTGGCGCAGGGCGTGAATCTGCTGGGGCCACACCGCGACGACCTCGCCTTCATGGAAGGTCCGGTGAATCTGGGCACCTATGGCTCGCGCGGCCAGCAGCGCGGCGCGGCCCTGGCGCTGAAGCTGGCCGAACTGGAAGCCATCGAGAGCGAGACGGGCGACCAACCGATCCTGGTGCTCGATGACGTGCTGAGCGAACTGGACCCGACCCGCCGTCTGGCGCTCTTAGAGGCGACGGGCGAGATCAAGCAGGTCATCCTCACCACCGCCGAGCCAGAGTCACTGCCGCCCGACTTCACCGCCGGGGCGACGTGGCTGCGGCTGCGTGGCGGCGCGTTGCAGCCGGAGGTCGCCCCATGACCACCATCCTGCTGATTGAGGACGCCGACGACCTGGCCATCGCCGTCGCGCGCGAACTGACCTTGGCGGGCTTCACCGTCACCCGCGCGGCCAGCGGCGAAGAGGGTCTGCGCCGCTTCGCCCAAGCCGCCCCCGACTTGGTGCTGCTGGACTGGATGCTGCCCGGCATGGATGGCCTGACCGTGTTGCGCGGCCTCCGTCATGCCTCGCCCGTGCCCGTGCTGATGCTGACGGCGCGCGGCGACGAACTGGACCGCGTGCAGGGGCTGGAGGTCGGCGCGGATGACTACCTGACCAAGCCCTTCAGCATGCTGGAACTGATCGCGCGGGTGCGGGCACTGCTGCGGCGCGTGGAACTGGTGCGCGCCCAACTGGCGGCGGACCGCGCGCTGGCGGGCGATCAGGTCGCCTATGGGCCGTTGCGGCTCGACAGCACGGCGCACGCGGCCTCCCTGGCGGGCGCGGCGCTGGACCTCAGTCCCACCGAGTTCGCGCTGCTGCATCTGTTGCTGCGCCAACCAGGGCGCGCCTTTAGCCGCGCCTACCTGATCGAGACGGTCTGGGGCGGCACGGCGGTGGAAGGCGACCGCGCGGTCGACAACGTCATCTTGCGGCTGCGCCGCAAGCTGGGGCCGCTGGGCGCGCGCATCGAGACGGTGTGGGGCATCGGCTATCGCTTGCAGCCAGAGGCCGCCCCATGACGCTGCGGTGGTTGGCCTTCCCCGCGTGGCGCGCGGGGGTGCAGTGCCTGGGCATCTTGGCGGTCGGCTGCGTGGCGCTGCTGGGCATCCGGGCGGCGCTGCCGCTGACGCTGATGTGGCAGATCGCCTATCTGCTGCTGACGCCGGGGACGCTGCTGTGGTTCGCGCTGCGCTGGCGGCTGCCAACCGGCAAACGCTGGCAGGTGGCGCTGGCCGAGGTGACGGCCATCGTTGGTTGGGGCTACATCCTTGCCTTCCTCATGCTCTTCATGGCGGGCATCTTGCAGGCTGGGTCCGCGACGCCAGCACTACGGCTAGCGCAGCGCGACGCGTTGATCCAGGGGTTCGTCGGCACGGTGTTGTTGCTGCTGGCGCTCTTTCGCGGCGGGGTGCGCGTGTGGCGCTGGTGGGATCGGTTGCGGCGCGGCTCGGTCAGTTGGGCGCTGACGCACGCGCTGCTGGTCGCCATCGCGGGGGTCGGGCTGGCCTTCGCCGCGCTCAGCGTGCTGCTGAGCCTGCTCTTCATCCCCGGCTATGTGCTGAAGGTGCTGCCCGACGCGATCTTTTTCCTCGCGGTGGGACCGTCACGGTGAGCCTGTTGGCGGCCCCGGTGGGCTTGTGGGCGAACCTGGCGGCGCGGCGCATCACGCTGCGGGTGCGCGCCCTGGCGACGGCGACCCAGGCGCTGCGACGCGGCGACCTGAGCCAGCGTGCCACCGTTGCGGGGCAAGATGAATTGGCGCAACTGGGCCGCGACTTCAACGCGATGGCCGCCGATCTGGAACGCGCCCAGGCCGAACTGCGCCGTGAACGCGACACGGTGGTGGCGCTGCTGCGGGCGCGGCGCGAATTGGTCGCCGCCGTCTCGCACGACCTGCGCACCCCCGTCGCCAGCCAGCGCGCCTATCTGGAAGGCTTGCTGGCG
>JBBQSR010000638.1:0-2149 GCA_038234855.1 Ktedonobacterales bacterium
ATGGTCGATCGGGCACCAAATCGAATAGGTGGAGTTGGTGTGCATGGTCGTGGTTGGAAGTACCAGCTCGGAGTGGACGGCGTGTTGAATACGCGACCGTGCGCGGCGCAAAGAGTGCGTTTTTCTCGGGGATGTAAACACTTTCAGTGTAGACGCGAGCTACGCGTGGCGGCGGGCTGGTGGCGCAGGAGGCTGGGGCCGGTCGGGGGCGATTGGGTGGGGCTGGGCGGTAGTGCGGGCGAGAGTGGGGGGGTGGCGGTTGGGGGAGATCGCGCTCCCGCCGCATTGCGGTTGTGGCAGGGCCCGTGCTCATTGACCGGTAGATCTGCCGGAGGCAAAGCTCGGTGCAAAAAACAGCGCAGGCCCATCGAATGTGATGGGCCTGCGAGCGCGTTGGTTGATGATCAGGGCCTTTGCGGCGGCCCCAATTCCTGAGGGTTTACTTGACGCCGTCCTTGGAGGCGAGCAGCTTGATTACATCGACGCACCGAGCGGAGTAACCGGCTTCGTTGTCGTACCAGCTCACGATTTTGAAGAATCGCTTGTTGAGCTCGAGACCCGCCTTGGCATCATAGATGCTGCTGCGATGGTCGCCGATAAAGTCGCTGCTGACGACCTCTTCCTCGGTGTAGCCCAGCACACCCTGCATGCTGCCCGTTGAGGCTGCCTTCATAGCCGCGCCGATCTCGGCAAGCGAGGTCTCTTTGCCGGTGCGGAAGGTGAGGTCAACACAGGAAACGTCGGCGGTGGGGACACGGAAAGACATCCCGGTGAGCTTGCCCTTGAGTTCGGGGATGCAAAGCGTGACGGCCTTGGCCGCACCAGTGCTCGAAGGGATGATGTTCTGGTAGGCGTTGCGGCCGCCTCGCCAATCTTTCTTGCTTGGGCCGTCCTGAGTGGGCTGCGTTGCGGTCGCGGCGTGCACGGTGGTCATCAGGCCCTCTTCCAGGCCAAACGCGTCGTGGATCACTTTGGCGATGGGAGCAAGGCAGTTGGTGGTGCAGCTCGCGTTGCTGATGACAGTGTGCTTGGAGGGGTCATACTTCTCGTGGTTCACACCCATGCAAAAGGTGGGAACCTGTGCAGGCTCGCTCTTAGTGGGGGCTGAGATCACCACTCGCTTGCAGCCGGCTGCGATGTGGAGGGCGGCTTTTTCAAACTCGGTGAAGAGGCCAGTGGACTCGAGCACGTAGTCAACAGCCAAGTCCTTCCACGGCAGTTTTGCGGGGTCCCGCTCCGCCATCGTCTTCGTGAGCTTGCCGTTGACAGTAAAGGAAGTTTCAGTGGCAGAGACTTCCGCTGGCTTCCCTCCGAGCATGAACTGGCGGTGCATGGTGTCATACTTGAGGAGGTACGCCAAGTTGTCAGCGGGAACCAGATCGTTGACGGCGACTACCTCAATGCCCTGCGCTGCGCAGATGCGGTAGACGAGGCGGCCAATGCGTCCAAAACCGTTGATACCGATGCGAATCGCCATGCGTGCTGAACTCCCGAAAAGGGTGGAGAGGTGTACTTAGATGAATCATACGCAGTTAGGCGTATGGAAGGAGCTGCCGCGAATGACGGCCCCTCCACCGTATTTTAGTGCGCTCCGGTAGGGTTTTCGATCCAAGCAGCGATGTGGAAGCTGGGGATGGATCAGAATTGTCGCACGTTTACATGGCCAAAAACCACTGATGTTCACGGGGTTCTACGAGAAATAGGGCAAACTGGGAGCTTTGGGGATAACTCCCTACTGCCAACTTGTCCACATCGCTGGTCTTTATGGGTGACAGCACACGCGGGCCAATGACGGCCGTTGGAATCGACGGGGTAAGGACTGCCCCGAGTGTTAACGGTGGTGTCACTCTCTCTTGGTCTGTCGCTCGTCGAAACGCGAGCGACAGACCTTCTGCGGGATCACGTGCTAAGGCTGGCACTGGATTCCGTATCTCGTTCAGATGGTCCTCACGCGGCGGTAAGGGCATGGATGCCGACCGCCGGCGGGCACGGAAGCCCGCACAGGACGGATCGATCTTGACCTCACCAAAGGTCTGTCGGGATCACGACGGGTCCGGCAGGCTATTCGCACACATCGTGCTCAGCGCGCTTCTGTGGTGGAAAGGCGTTGGGTGCGGCACATTCGGGAAAGTGGTGTCACAATGGGTGG
>JBBQSR010000639.1:0-2142 GCA_038234855.1 Ktedonobacterales bacterium
CCGGAGAAATAGTCAGCGCCACCCCGAAAAATCCGCCCCATAGTCGGAAGCGGCGGCCTACCCTTGCACGCATCGGTGGGGGGTGTTAGAGTGGAAAGAGCGTACCCAATCGTCTATCAAACAGCACGTATGCCCCCGCGCGTTACGCAGACAAACGTGTGCTAGACCCAAAGGCCCTCGATGATGAGAGGCCGTTTCCGAGATCGTCCTGGGAGGTTTACCACGAATGGCCATTGCCGAAACCCCTAGCGTCCGCCCGAGCGGCCAAAGCCTGGAAGCATGGATCGAGGCCTGTGCGGCGCACACGCGGCCCGACCGCATCCACTGGTGCGACGGCTCAGAGGCGGAATATGACACCCTCGTCGCGGAAATGGTCGCGCAACGCGCACTGACCCCGCTCAACCCCACAACCTACCCGAATAGCTACCTGTACCGCAGCGACAAGAGCGATGTGGCGCGCACCGAGGAAGTCACCTTCATCTGCACCGATCAGCAGCGCGACGCGGGCATCACGAATAACTGGATGTCGCCCAGCCAGGCGCAAGAGCGCGTGTGGCCGCTTTTCAAGGACGCCATGCGTGGCCGTACGATGTACGTCATCCCCTATCTGATGGGGACGCCCAGTTCGCCCTTCGCCAAGGCGGGCATCGAGCTGACCGACAGCCCATACGTCGTGCTGAGCATGCGCATCATGGCGCGCATGGGGCAGATCGCGCTGGACCACATCCGCGCGACGGGGGCATACTCGCCGGGGCTGCATTCACTGGGCGACCTCGACCCCGCCAAACGCTTCATCATGCACTTCCCAGAGGATGAGCTGGTGTGGAGCATCGGCTCGGGCTATGGCGGCAACGCGCTGCTCGGCAAGAAGTGCCTGGCGCTGCGCCTGGCCAGCTACACCGCGCGACGCGAGGGCTGGATGGCCGAACACATGCTGATCCTGGGGCTGCAAGACCCCAGCGGCACCGTCACCTATATGGCAGGGGCCTTCCCCAGCGCCTGTGGCAAGACGAACCTGGCCATGCTGGTGTCGCCGCTCGAAGCGCAGGGCTATCGCGTGTGGACGGTGGGCGACGACATCGCGTGGATGCGCATCGGCCCCGATGGGCAACTGTGGGCGATGAATCCCGAGGCGGGCTTTTTCGGCGTCGCGCCGGGCACAGGGTCCGACACGAACCCCAACGCCGTCACGACCGCGCACCGCAACACCATCTTTACCAACGTGGCGCTGACGGCAAACAACGAACCCTGGTGGGAGGGCATGACCACTGGCACGCCCCCCGCTGGCATGACCGACTGGCTGGGGCAGCCCTATGACCCCGCCGCCAAGAAACCAGCAGCGCACCCCAACGCGCGCTTCACCGCCCCCGCGCGCCAGTGCCCCAGCATCTCGCCGCAGTGGGAAGATCCACGGGGCGTGCCGATCTCGGCGATCATCTTTGGGGGACGGCGGGCGCGCGTGGCCCCGCTGGTTTACCAGTCGCGCTCATGGGAACACGGCGTCTACGTCGGCGCGACGATGGCCAGTGAGACGACGGCGGCGGCCACCGGCAAGGTCGGCGTGGTGCGACGCGACCCCATGGCGATGTTGCCCTTCTGTGGCTATAACATGGCCGATTACTTCCAGCATTGGCTCGACATGGGGCAGAGCGTGACGAATGCCAGCGGGCAGCGCCTGACCCAGCCCCCGGCGATCTTCCATGTGAACTGGTTCCGCAAGGGGACGGATGGCACGTTCCTGTGGCCCGGCTTCGGCCAAAACGTGCGCGTGCTACGCTGGATGCTGGAACGCATCCAAGGCAGCGGCGGTGCCCGCGAGACGGCCATCGGCCACGTGCCCACCCCCGCCGCGCTGGACCTGGATGGCCTGAACCTCAGCCCCGCCACGGTCGATGCCCTGCTGCACGTGGACCGCAACGAGTGGCGCACCGAGGCACTGGATAGTGGCCGCTTCCTCAGCGAATTTGGCGACGACCTGCCCGACACGCTGCGCCAGCACAACCACGATCTGCTGCGCGAGGTGGGGTGGAGTTAAAGGGAACGGAGGGGCGAGGGGGGCGCGTTCCCGGCCTCTGCCGAGATGCAACCGCCCGCCGTCCCACTTTCCTGTGCTGATCTGTTGCTGGGTTCGGCTCCCATTTC
>JBBQSR010000640.1:0-2121 GCA_038234855.1 Ktedonobacterales bacterium
TCGGCCCCACCGACCTGCCCGCCGACCTGACGGGCAAGACGGTCGTACTGGTCGATGATGTCATCTACACCGGGCGGTCGCTGCGGGCCGCGCTCGACGGCCTCTTTGCCCATGGTCGCCCCGCGCGGGTGCAAGCCGCCCTGCTGGTGGATCGCGGCCACCGCGAACTGCCCCTGCGCCCCGACTACGTGGGCAAAAACATCCCCACGGGCCGCGATGAATGGGTCAAGGTGCTGGTGCAGGAACTGCACGGCCAAGACGCGGTGCTGCTAGTGCGCGAAGGCGGTGCCGCATGACCCGCCGCCACCTCTTTGACCTGGACGACTGGTCCGCCGCCGACCTCACCGCGCTGCTGGACCACGCCACGCACCTGCGCGACCAGCACGCCGCCGAGGGCACCATCAACCTGCTGCGCGGCCAACCCGTCATCACCCTCTTTTACGAGAATAGCACCCGCACGCGCGTCTCATTCGAGCTTGCCGCGAAGGCCATCGGCGCGGATGTCGCCACCATGACGGCCAGCGGCAGCAGCGTGGAAAAGGGCGAATCGCTGCAAGACACCATCAAGACGCTAGACGCGATGGGGCCGGCCATCATCGTCATGCGCCACCCGGCCTCTGGCGCGGCCCACACCGCCGCCAGGTGGAGCCGCGCCGCCATCATCAACGCGGGCGATGGCTGGCACGCCCACCCCACCCAGGCGTTGCTGGATCTGCTGACCCTGCGCGAACGCCTGGGCGATCTGAAGGGCAAGCGGATCGTCATCGTCGGCGACATCCAGCACAGCCGCGTCGCGCGGTCGAACTGCTGGGCGCTGACCGCGATGGGCGCGCATGTTGTCCTCTGTGGCCCCCCGACGCTGCTGCCCCCCACCTTCGCCACCGCCTACCCCGATCGTGCCGTTACCATCGACTACAGCTTGCCCCAAGCGCTAGCGAGTGCCGACGCCGTGATGGCGCTGCGGCTGCAAAAGGAGCGCATGGAAGGCGGCTTCTTGCCGTCGCTCCGCGAATATCGCCAGCACTACGGCCTGACGGCTGAGCGACTGGCGGCCTACCCCGAACTGCCCGTTCTGCACCCCGGCCCCATGAACGAGGGCATCGAGATCGACCCTGCAGTGGCCCACGGCGCGCAGTCGCTCATCGAGCGGCAGGTCACCAATGGCATCGCCATCCGCATGGCCGTGCTCGCCTGGGCGGCAGGGACGATCGACCTGCCAATGCAAGGGGAGGTGTAAGCATGCAGAGATACTGTATCTCGGACGCGAAAAACATGAAATCCCGCGAAAGTCGGACCCTTTCCGTGTCTTTCGCGGATTTTCGTGCCTTTCGCGTCCAGCCTCGTCTTGCAGGGGGTGCATAAGTGGCAGATAACGCATTGTGGTTGCGGGGCGGGCATCTCATCGACCCCGCGAATGCTGTGGATATGGTCGGCGATCTGCTGATGGTGGATGGCGCGGTGGAGGCCGTGGGGCATCCAGGTGAGGTGGCGGCGCACGCGCGGGCGCTGGAGGAGAGCGGGCGGGGTATCCAGACCATTGACCTGCCAGAGGGGCACATCGTCGCGCCGGGGTTCGTGGACCTGCATGTGCATCTGCGCGAGCCGGGGCTAGAGATCCGCGAGACGGTGCAGAGCGGCGCACGGGCGGCGGCGCGGGGCGGCTACACGGCGATTTGTTGCATGCCCAACACCCAGCCCGTAATCGACAATCGCGGCGTGGTGGAATGGATCAAAGCGCTCGCAGCGGATGCCCCCGCGCGGGTGCTGCCCATCGCAGCCATCACGCAGGGCCAGGCGGGCATGGCGCTGACCGAGCAACACGAACTCGTCGACGCGGGCGTGGTCGCCTTCTCGGATGATGGCAAGCCCGTCCGCAACGCCGCGATGCTGCGGCTGGCCCTGACCTATGCGCTGACACATGGTCGCCCGATCATCAACCACTGCGAAGACCCCGATCTGGTCGGCAAAGGCGTGATGCACGCTGGACCCATCGCCACGCGGCTGGGGCTGCGCGGCTGGCCCGCTGCGGGCGAGACGATCATGCTGGCGCGCGACCTGGAACTGGCACGCATGACGGGCGGGCGCTACCACGCCGCGCACCTCAGCATCGGTGACAGCGTG
>JBBQSR010000641.1:0-2118 GCA_038234855.1 Ktedonobacterales bacterium
AACCACCATTCCGGCCCGCTATACCCTCGATATGACCGTCGGCCCATGAGCGGTCGTACATCACGAAACAGGGGAACAAGTGGCACAAAATTTGCATAACAGTCGAATAGACGAGGCACCACCGCAGCACACACGCCCAAGGATCAGTTGCTCCACCGCGTCACTCGCGCAGTTGCCCTTGGGGACCGCGCTTCGGTTGATACGCGATGCGGGCTTTGACGGCGCGGAGGTCGTGGGTGCCCCCGAAACACTCCTACGTGGCATGGCGACGACCCGGCGGATCGTCGAGCGCTCCGGTTTACCGGCGCTCAGCTTTCATCCGCCCCTGCTGCCCCTGCCCGGATGGCCAAAGACACAGATGGAGCGCGGACGCGCAACGGCCAATTGCGCGCGCGAGCTGGGCTGTGAAGTCGCGGTCATCCACGCGCCGAAATCGCGGTCATTGGCTACACCGCGCGCCCGGCAATACATCGACGCCATCGTGGCGGCTCGCGCCATCGGGGAGGCGAACGGATTCGTCATTGGGCTAGAGACCACCCAACGTCCATGGGACGGCAAGCCGCCACTGCTCTTCGACGATTATGGCTATTTTCTACAATTCACTGACGACCATCATCTGAGCGTGACGCTTGACACCTGCCACGCCGCCGCGAATGGCGACGACCTGGCGGCGGTGCTGGCGCAGATCGGCCCGCGCCTGCGCAACATCCATTTCAGCGACACGACGAGCGCGCCGCCAGGCAAACGCCCCCGCACGCACCTGCGCCCCGGCATGGGCAACACGACCGATCTAGCGGCCTTCCTTGGCGCGCTGGGGCGGGTCGGGTACACGGGCCTCATCACGTGCGAGGTGTCACCGCTGGAACTGCACGCGTGGTCGCTGCGCGCCATCACCCGCAAGCTGGCCGCGATGCGCGCCTTCATCGCGGAGGCGCTGGCGACCTAGTCGAGGACGCGGGTGACGCTGATGCCATGGGGGAAGTGCAACGCGTCGTGGTTGCCCGCCCAAAAGAGATTCTTCAGAATCTCGCCGCAGGCGAAGAGCATGTGGTTATAGGCGGCGTGCGAGTCGCCGACCATCTCGGCCTCGTGCAGTCGGCCAAACCAGCCCGCCATATCCGAGGCGTCGGAGGGGCGCACGCGAAAGGCGGCCATGCGGATGGGCGCGCGATCCGACGGCATGAAGACGCGCAGTTCGGGCTGCCCGCCGATGAGGTCCAGCCGATAAAAGACGCCGTAGTGCTCGCGTGAGGTCTGAAACATGGTGCAGGTGGGGTCGCCGCCCACCTCATACGGTTCGGATTCAGTCACGGTGTCGCTCGATTCCTCCATCACCACACCCAATGGGGCCAACACTTCAGCTAACAGTGCATCTAAGTCCACGGTACGGCTCCCTTTTCCCTGAATCCCACAACACGCAATACGATGAGGTCACTTCTTTTCTATCGGCATCTGTGAACAATTCTTTTGGGTTGGGGGGCAAGCGGCAGCGAGGTTGGCCCGAAAGTCATGGGCAGTGATGGCGCGCTTTGACACGCCCTGTGGCTGGTGGTACCCTTGTGTGCAGCAATGGCACGAGGGAGATGGCAACATGACGGCGATCTGTGTGGCGAATAACAAGGGTGGGGTCGGCAAAACCACGACGGTGGTGAACCTGGCGGCGGGTCTAGCACGCCTGGGTCATACGGTGCTGATCGTTGATGCCGACGGCCAGGGCAACGCGACCTATGCCCTCACGGGCCGCATCCATCCCGTGCCGTCGCTCTATGATGTGCTGATGGACAAAACCACCATCCAAGACGTGCTGTGGACGACCAACGAAGAGAACGTGTGGCTGGTGCCCGGCGATGGCCGCCTGCAAAACATCGATGTCGAGCTCGCCGCGCGCCCTGGCCGCGAGTGGAAGCTGGCGCGGGCGCTGGCGGGGCAGACCTTCGACTACATCATCATCGACACGCCGCCCTCACTCGGCGTCATCACGCAGAATGCCCTCGCCGCCGCCCATGGGGTGCTGGTGCCCGTCGCACTGACCGAATTCTCGCTCATCGGCATGGATAAGCTGCTGGCGACCATCGAGGATCTCGGCGAGCAACTCGACATCCCCGATCTCTTCCTGCT
>JBBQSR010000642.1:0-2112 GCA_038234855.1 Ktedonobacterales bacterium
GCGGGCGAGATCACCACCGAGGCGTATGTCGACATCCCCGGCATCGTGCGCGAGACGGTCAAGAAGATCGGCTACACCGACGCGCGGATGGGCTTTGACTACCGCACCTGTGGCGTCACCACCGCCATCGGCCAGCAGTCGCTCGACATCGCCATGGGTGTCGACAAGTCGCGCGAGCACAAAGACCTGCTCACCGACGACGAACTGGAAAAGATCGGCGCGGGCGACCAGGGCATGATGATCGGCTTCGCCTGCAACGAGACGCCCGAATTCATGCCACTGCCGATCTCGCTGGCGCACAAGCTGACGCGCCAGCTCGCCACGGTGCGCCGCGCGGCCATCGCTGGCAACGGCGCGATGGACTATCTGCGCCCCGATGGCAAGAGCCAGGTGACAGTGCAATATGAGCATGGTCGCCCCACGCGCGTCGATACGGTCGTCATCTCGACGCAGCACGCCGAGGAAGCGACCCACGAGCAGATCCGCGCGGATGTCATCGCGGGCATCATCGCCCCGGTCATCCCGGCACACCTGCTCGATGCTGACACGAAGTTTTACGTCAACCCGACCGGGCGCTTCGTGATGGGTGGGCCGATGGGCGACGCGGGCCTGACGGGCCGCAAGATCATCGTGGATACGTATGGCGGCATGGCACGCCACGGCGGCGGGGCCTTCTCGGGCAAAGACCCGACGAAGGTGGACCGCAGCGCCGCCTATGCCGCGCGTTACATCGCCAAGAACATCGTCGCGGCGGGGCTGGCCGATCGCTTCGAGATCCAGGTGTCATATGCCATCGGCGTCGCGCGCCCGCTCTCGATCTTCGTCGAGACGTTCGGCACGGGCAAGGTCAGCGACGAGACGATCATCGACCTGATCCGCGATCACTTCGACCTGCGCCCGGCGGGCCTCATCCAATCGCTGGATCTGCGCCGCCCCATCTACCAGCAGACCGCCGCCTACGGCCACTTTGGCCGCACCGACGTCGACCTGCCCTGGGAGCAACTGGACAAAGTCGCGGCGCTGCGCCAGGCCGTCGGAGCAACGGTCAGCGCATAGGAACAACGGGGGCGGCGGGTTCAACCACCCCGCCATCCCCATTCAGCCATTTCTCCCCGAGACTGGCATTTTGTCATGGATTGATGCATGATCAAAGAACGATGGTTTATCACCACGCGGCAAAGGAGCATCGATCATGGCGAAACGACGAGGCACGGGCGCCGGACGGGCGCTGGTCATCACGGGGTTGACGCTGGCGGGGGTCGGCGCGGGCATTGGGCTGGTCGTGGCGAACCGTGAAAAGCTGCCCGCGAACATCCGCGAGTTCAACAAGCGCTTCACGAATCCCCGCATGCTGCGGTCCGTCGCCTCGGGCAAACGGGGCAACCTGGGGGTGCTGCTGCACCAGGGGCGCAAGTCGGGCCGTGAGTACGCCACACCCGTGCGCCTCGATCCGATCCCAGGGGGATTCTTGGTGCCGATGCCATATGGCACGGATACCGATTGGTGCAAAAACATCCAGGCCACCGGGGAGGCCACCGTGCGCTTCCAGGGGCAAGACATCGCCGTGAATCAGCCAGAACTCATCGACGCCACGACGGCGCTGGCGATGCTGCCGCCATCATCGAACTTCGCGGTACGGCTGCTGCGCGTCAAGCAATTCCTGCGCTTGCGCCGCGCGGACCTGCCCACCAGCCTCAGCGATGCCCAGCCGACGGCGGGGGAGCATCCGGCGCAATAGCGAGACGTTGGCTGAGGATCACCACCACCGCCAGCACCGGCAAGAAGGCGAAATAGTTCATTGGGCTGCGCCACGCGAACCAGAGCGGGACGACGGCGAGCAGCAGCCCATCGGCATTGGCCGCGCGGCGACGAAACTGCCACACCAGCAGCCCCACTAGCGCGGCGGCCTCGGCCAGCGACCACAGCAGCGGGCGCAGCGGCGCGATGCCGCCCAGCCCCAACGCCACCGCGCCATAGCCGATGGGAAAGAGCGCATCGGTCTGGGGGGCCAGCAGGCCACGCAGCCACGCGCCCGGCGCTGCCACCATGAACGGCAGATTCAGGGCGATGAAGCCCAGCGCGGTCCAGCCCGCGCGCCGCAGGGCCGCATCG
>JBBQSR010000643.1:0-2104 GCA_038234855.1 Ktedonobacterales bacterium
GCTACCCGCGTTGGAAAGGAACACGAAGAGGACCACCGCCGCCACCACGATGCCCAAGACGGCGATGAGCGGCGCGAACTTGCGCAGTTGCTCTTGGCGGCTGTCTTGCTGGCGGCGCGAGGCATTCTTGCCACCGGAACGTGGGGCGGTGGTGTCGCGCACCTCGCGCAGGGTTCCCCGGCCCACGGGCCGCGCAGCCAGTGGCGTTGTCGCGGGCTTCTTCGTGCCGGTCAGGGGAACGCTGGGGGTCTTGCCCGCGCCCGCTGTGGTGCGAGCCGCGCCATTGGTGGTGCGGGTCGTGCCGGCGGTCATCCGCAGGGGACCGGTCGGCGACTTGCCATTCGTGGGATTACTCATGCTTCATGCTCCTCTAGTGGTTGCGCTTTCTTTCATCATATGACGCCGCGCAGCATCTGTCTATCAAAAGCGCCGCATTCTCCTATAACGCATTGCAATTTCTTTACGTTTTCGGTGCGAATGGTCCAGGGGCCTTGACCTGGCTTGGTCGCGAACATACAATAGTAGTACGCCTATCTCACCCGCACGGGGGTGTGCCCATAGCACTTTCGCAGAAAGCGAGTCGCGTCTCATCATGACGACCATTCAACCAACTAAGCCGGTCATCAGCGCCATCGTCGCGTCCCTGTGGCTGGCAGCCTTCGTCTTCATCGATCCCAGCCCCAATGGCTTCCTCCATAAGGTATTCAACATGCAAGCCGCTGAGGCGAACGCCTATAAATTGGGCGCGATCTTCCTCTTTGGCTTGGTGTGGACCCTCGTGATGATCTTTTTCGATGCGCCGGGGACGGCGTCGCGGCTGTCGCTGGCGCTGTCGGGGACGATCCTGTGGCTGGGGCTGCTGCTCTTCTTCCACTTCGATGATCCGGGGTACGGCGGCACGGTGGCGTTCTTCGCGCTGGTGGGGGGCCTGGTGGTCGTCATCACGTGGATACGCTATCTCGCCGACGAGATCTAGCCACACCCTTTCCCGCGCGGTGAACGCGCTTTGGCCCTGACCTCGCAATCCTAGGAGGTCGGGGCTTTTTGTTGCCCATGCGTCGGATGCTTGCCCCGAAATTCCCCCCTTGCGCGCCACCACTTGTGCATCCGCCCATTTCGTGTATACTAGAGAGGATGCTCTCTCGGCATCATCTCGAACGGTGTCTTGATCAATAGCGCATGGGCTGGGGCGTTGAGGGGTTCCAGTTGACGAGGCGGGGAGTTATCGACACATCAGCGGATGCTCCCCAGGGCGACTGCCAGCGCCCTGACAAGATGGCGACGAAAAGCGTCGAGCAATCGGCGTGACAGAGGTGCCATCACTGGCCGGTCGGGGCTGCACGGAATGACGCGCACCCCCAGCCGCTGCATGCGACCAACAAGGAAACCGCCCCCTATGTGTGGAATCGTCGGCTATGTCGGCCCTCAGCAGGCCACCTCGATTCTGATGGAAGGTCTTGCCCGGCTGGAATATCGCGGCTATGACTCGGCGGGCGTCGCCGTGCTCGACGCCGACCGGGTCATCCGCATCGAGAAGCGCGCGGGCAAGCTCAACAACCTCACCGCCGTCCTCGCGGAGGTCGCGCTGCCAGGCGCGCAGGGCATCGCCCACACGCGCTGGGCCACCCATGGCAAACCGAATGACATCAACGCCCATCCCCACCAGGACTGCACGGGCGACATCGCCCTGGTGCACAATGGCATCATCGAAAACTATGTGGAGCTGCGCGAGGAATTGCGCGCCCAGGGCCACACCTTCGTTTCGGAAACCGACACCGAGGTGCTGGCGCACCTGATCGAGCGCGCCACCGCCGACGGCACGCGCTTGGCTGACGCGGTGGCGCGCGTCCTACCCCAACTGCGCGGCGCGTATGCGCTGGTGATCATGTCGCGGCGCGAGCCGGGGGTGCTGGTGGGCGCGCGCAGCAACATCCCCCTCATCATCGGCTTGGGCGCGCACGAAAATTTCTTCGCGTCCGACATCACCGCGCTGCTGCGTCACACGCGGCGGATGGTGACGCTGCACGACGGCGAGATGGCCGTCATCACCCCGGAATCCATTCGCATCACCACGAGCGACGGACAGCCCATCACCCGCGACGCC
>JBBQSR010000644.1:0-2096 GCA_038234855.1 Ktedonobacterales bacterium
AGCGACTGTGGGGCTGATCCTCTCGATCATCGCGCTCATCCTCACGATTGGCAATTCAGCGGCGGGGATCTACCTGCAAACGCACAAATGAGGATGTGACCGATGAGAACCTTCTTGAATGCCGTGCTTGGCGGATTGGCGGCGGCGCTGGGGTCGCTGCTGGTGAACTATTTCTTCTTCAATAATCGGAGCCTCGCCTTCAGCACCTCGGAGGTAAGTTCGGCAGTAACTCTGGCTGTCCTCGGCTTCCTCGCGGTCTTGCTGCGGTCGCGCAAGCCGAAGAACGGCACGGTCGTGTAGGCCTAAACCAACCTGCGCGGCCATTAAATGACCAGAGGGGAGCCAGCGGGTAAACCCGCGCCTCGGACAACGCTCGCCCGCAGGCGGCCATCGCGCGGTTCCAACCGTCCACTGTCTTCGATCAAGGTCCGCGCAAGTTGATCTAGCTCATGCGTGGCGAGGGGTCGGGGCCGAGCGCGCGGAGGCCTTGCTCGGCGTCGGCCAGGCGCTCGGTGAGGGTGGCGCGTTCCTCTTGGGTGCGGGCGTCGGCCAGCGCGTCGCGTAAATGGGCGGCTTCGCGTTCCAGCAGGGCGCGCCGCACCTGGGCGCGCACGACGGCATGGGTGAGGGGCAGCGGCATCGCAGCAGTTACCTCGGGTCGCCGTTGGGGCGCACACGCACCAGTTCATTCAGGGTCGTCAACAGTTGGTCGTCCTGATAGGGTTTCACCACATAGGCGTCCGCGCCCAGTTGCAGCGCCCGCTGTTGGTGCTTGGTCGCCGCGCGCGAGGTCAGCACGATCAGGGGGATGTCGCCATAGGTCGGCTGCTTGCGGAGTGCGGCCATCAGGTCATAGCCGTCCATGCGCGGCATCTCGATATCCAGCAAGATGCCAGCGGGGATGCGCTGGGCGACGATTTCCAGCGCTTCTTGGCCGTCGCGGGCAGTCAGCACGTCCCATCCAGCGTTCTTGAGGGTGGCGCTGACGACGCGGCGGACGCTGGGGCTGTCATCCACCACTAAGATGTACGGGATGGCCTGGGGACCGCCCGACCCATTGCTGGCTGCCGGGTGTCGAGTGGGCGCGACTGACGGCGGGCGCAACGAGACGCGCTGGTCGCCCAGCACTGCGCCGCGCGCGTTGTTGTGGTCCATCGGCAGCACCGTGCCGGGCGGCGGGACGGTGGGGCCAACGACCGGGGTGCGCTGGGGACGCGTCAGCATCTCAAGCGGATCGAGGATGAGGACCACCTGGCCGTTGCCGAGCACCGTCGCGCCCGAGACGGTGGGGACGTTCTTGAGATGTGGCCCCAGGCTTTTCGCCACGATCTCTTGGCGACCCGCGATGGCGTCGACCATCAGCGCCCAGTGCCGCGTGCCGGAATTGATGAGCAGGGTCGGCGTATTCGCGCTGATCGGGCTGGCGGTGAGGTGCAGGTAGCTGGCCATGTGGACGAGCGGATGGCGCGTGCCCTGCACATCCAGCGCGGGGGTGCTACCCTCCGCACGGGGGTAGTAGTCAAGCTGCACCAGTTGCGCCACCTGCGCCATGGGGATGGCATAGGTCTGGTCGGCGACGCGCACCAGCACCACTAACTGAATCTGCAAGCTGATGGGGATGCTGAGGGTGAAGGTGCTGCCCTGCCCGACGGTCGAATCGACCTCCACGTTGCCCCGGAGGCGGTTGAGCGTGTCGCGCACCACGTCCAGGCCGACGCCGCGCCCGGCCTCCTCGGTGATGGTTTCGGCGGTGCTGAAACCGGGCTGGAAGATGAGGTTGATGACCTCGCGGTCGCTCAACTGGGCGAAGGAGTCGATGAGGCCGCGTACCTGGGCGGTGGAGCGGATGGCGGGGGGATTCAGCCCGCGCCCGTCGTCGCGCACGCTGACCAAGAGTTGCGTGCCCTCGTAGCGGGCGCTGATGACGATCTGCCCCTGTGCCGGTTTGCCCGCTGCCAGCCGCTCATCGGGCGACTCGATGCCGTGGTAGATGGCATTGCGCACCAGATGCAGCATCGGCGCGGAGATGTCTTCGTAGACGCCACGGTCGATTTCGGTGTCGTCGCCGTCGATGAAGAGGTCGAACTCTTTACCAT
>JBBQSR010000645.1:0-2091 GCA_038234855.1 Ktedonobacterales bacterium
CAGCGTTGCGGCGCTTTCGTCGCGCGCATCTCTAGCATTCCTGCGCTTTCCCTGATGGGTGTGACATAATGAGGGGGAGCAATTCGACCAGGGAACCACACCGACACATGCCAGAACTTGCCGAGGTAGAATACGTCGCCCGCCAACTGCGCGCTGACGCCATTGGGGCGCAGATCGCGCGGGTGACGGTCACGTGGCCGCGCGTCGTCGCGCACCCCGCCGTGCCCGATTTCATCCACGAGGTGGAGGGCCGCACCATCACCGAAATCGACCGGCGGGGCAAACTGCTGCTGGTGCGACTGAGTGGGGATGGTGTGCTGACGGTGCATCGCCGCATGGCAGGCAACCTGAGCATGCTAGCGGCTAACGCGGCAGATGAACCCTACCTCCTCGCCACCCTCGCCTTGGCCGATGGGCGGCGGCTGCTCTACACCGATCCACGCAAGTTTGGGCGACTCGCCTTCTGGACGGAGGCCGAGTTGCCCGCCGCGCTGGCCGGTTACGGCACCGAGCCGCTGGGACCAGCTTTCACCATAGAGCGGCTGACGGAGGTCTTGGCGAACCGCGACCGCGCCCTGAAGCCGTTGCTGCTAGACCAGACCCACATCGCGGGGCTGGGCAACATCTACACCGATGAAGCCTTGTTTCGCGCGGGGCTGCATCCCCTGCGCCGCGCGTCCACGCTGACGCAAGAAGAGATCGCGCGGTTGCACGCGGCCATCATCGCCGTGCTCGAAATCGGCCTCGCGCATGGGGGCACCACCTTTGGTCGCCACCAGGGCCTCTATGGCGAGGCGGGGCGCAACCTGGACCATCTCGACATCTATCAGCATGAGGGGCTGCCGTGCGTGCGCTGCGGCACCACCATCCAACGCATCGTGGTGGGGCAGCGGGGCACGCGCGTGTGCCCCATCTGCCAGCCAGAGCCGGACCGCGAGGGCGCACCTCGCCCACTTTCGACGAAGGAAGCCAAGCACCCATGACGCACCTCTACCTCATCCGTCACGGCGAAGCGGTCGCCAATGTCGAACCGATCCTCGCGGGCATGCACGGCGACGCGGGCTTGACCAAGCTCGGCGTGGCCCAGGCCGAAGCGCTGCGCGACCGCCTGCGCGAGTCGCACGAGATCCGCGCGGAGGTGCTGATCGCCAGCACCCTGCCCCGCGCCCGCCAGACGGCGGAGATCATCGCCCCCGCGCTGGAACTGCCCATCGAGTTCGATGATGGAGTGCAGGAGCTGAATGTGGGCGAGGCCGACGGACTATCGGTCGGCGACTTCAAGGCGAAATATGGCCTAGTCGATTTCCGTCAGCAGCCGTTTCACCCCATCGCGCCCGGCGGCGAATTCTGGGGATCGTTCGTGCTGCGCGTCGCGGTGGCACTGGACCGCATCGTGCGGGCGCATGAGGGCAAGACCATCGTGGTCGTCTGCCACGGCGGCGTCATCGATTCCTCGTTCCAGATCTTCTTTGGCATGAATAGCCTCACCTTCCCCCAGGCCGAGTTTCACACGCACAACACCTCCATCACACATTGGGAGCGCGTCATTGGCGACAGCGGCTTCGCGCGGTGGCGGCTACACAGTTATAACGATGACTTTCACCTGCGCAGCGTGGGTCGCAACGACCATGTGCAATGGAGCGACGTGCCCCCCACGCCGCAAGAGGAAAGCGACCATCCGGCAGTTCCTCTGTCGCCCGAAAGCCAACACCGCAGCGACGACTAACCAGCGGATCGCAGCAGCGAAGGCTATTGCAGCCGTTCGCCACGCAAAGTCGCGTGTTGCGGCAAGGGATCGCCAATGAGGGGGCGCAGGTAGTCGAGGAAGGCGGGGGTGACGTTCGTCCCATCGGGGGTCACATAGTCGGCGGGCAACAGCTTTTGCTCGTTGGCGATGCGTTCCAGGTCGGCCAGGCCCGTCTCGATGGCATAGCGCGGGCCGGGGGCACGCACCAGCGTCACCATCTTGCCCGTCACCCCGCGTACGGCGTAGCGCAGCGCCATCCGCCCGGCCTGATAGGCTTCGTCGCGGTCGGTGGCTGAGATGTGCAGGGTCGACATCCGCTGCATGTCACCGGGTTTGTCGAAGCG
>JBBQSR010000646.1:0-2088 GCA_038234855.1 Ktedonobacterales bacterium
ATCCCAAGGAGTCGTTCATTCATGCGTTCATTGCATCGCGCACTCATGCTCATCCTGCTGGCTGTCCCCCTGGCCCTGGCGGCGTGTGGCAGTTCCACCGCGCCATCCGCCTCCACGACCGCGCCCGTCACGCTGAATGTCTTCGCGGCGGCCTCGCTGACGACAGCCTTCAAGGCTGAGGCACAGGCCTTCCAGCAGGCCCATCCGCAGGTGACGGTGACGTATAACTTCGGTGGCTCGAACACGCTGGCGCAGCAGATCGTGAATGGCGCGCCCGCCGATGTCTTCGCCTCGGCCAACACGACGCAGATGACGGTCGTGGTGACGGGGGGCGAGGTCGACAAGGGTACCGTCCACACCTTCGTGCGAAACAAGCTGGTGATCATCACGCCCAGCGCGAACCCTGGCAAGATCACGCAGCCGCAAGACCTGGCAAAGGCGGGACTAAAGATCGTGCTGGGGGCCAAGGGTGTGCCGGTGGGCGACTATGGCATGCAATTCCTGGCGAACGCGAGCAAAGATCCGAGTTACGGCGCGACCTATCAGGCGAACGTCCTGAAAAACGTTGTTTCCTATGAGACGGATGTGAAGGCCGTGCTGACGAAGGTGCAACTGAATGAGGCCGATGCGGGCATCGTCTACACCACCGACGCGGCCTCGGCGTCGGGCATGGTCAACCAGATCGCCATCCCCGATGCGCTGAACGTCATCGCCACCTACCCCATCGCGCCCATCAAGGCCTCGATGCACGCGGATGCGGCGAATCAGTTCGTCACCTACATCCTCTCTGCCGAGGGCCAGGCGACGCTGGCGAAATATGGCTTCCTCCCCGCGAATGGCTAAGCGGTGGCGAGACATCGCCGCGCCACGCGACACCAATGGCAGACCCACTTGGTCAGTGCTGCTGATCTTGGCGAGTCTGCCACTGTTGCTCTTCGTCGTGGTGCCGCTGTGGGTGTTGATCCGGCGGGTTTCGCTGCCCAACTTCCTCGATCTGCTGATCGCTGGGCTGACCGGGTATAGTCACTCAGACGCGGCTCAGGCGCTGGCGCTGAGCGTGGAAACGACCCTGATCGCCACCCTGCTGACGCTCGTTTTGGGGACGCCACTAGCTTACCTGCTGGCACGTCGGCGTTTTTGGGGCCATTCCGCGCTCGATGCCCTCATCGATCTGCCGCTGGTGCTGCCGCCAGCGGTGGCGGGCATCGCACTGTTGGTGACGTTTGGGCGACACGGCACCTTCGGTCCGGCGCTGGCGCATATGGGCATTATGCTGCCCTTCACCCCCGCAGCGGTCGTGTTGGCGCAAATATTTGTCGCGTCGCCGTTCTATGTGCGCGCTGCGGTCAATGCCTTCAGCGAGACGCGCGACGAGATCGAGGACGCGGCGGCGATCGATGGCGCGGGGAGCTGGGGCGTTTTCGCGCGGGTGACGCTGCCGCTGGCGCTGCCCGCGCTGGTTTCCGGCGCGGTGATGACCTGGGCACGTGCGCTGGGCGAATTTGGTGCGACCATCATCTTCGCGGGCAATTTCCCTGGCCGCACCGAAACCATCCCCCTTGCGATCTATCTGGGCTTCGAGATCGACCTGCGCACGGCGTTATCACTAGCGGCGCTGCAATTGATCGTGGCCTTTGGCATCTTGCTGCTGGTGCGGGTCGGGTTACGGAGGACGCTGCCGAGTTCCTGACCCACCACTGGCTAGCTTTCCCCAGCGCGGGCGGTGACGATGTCGTTGCGCGCGGCCCATTGGCTGATGTCCTGCTTGGTGATGGCGGCGGCCATCAATTCGGGGAAAAGGTCGGGGGTACAGGCAAAGGACGGGACGCCCATCGCGGCGAGATGCGCGGCGTTCTCGTGGTCATAGCTCGGCGCGCCCTTATCATTGAGCGCCAACAGGCAGATCATCTGCACGCCGCTGGCGGTCATCTCCGCCGCACGGCGCAGCATCGACGCCGCGTTGCCGCCCTCGTAAAGGTCGGTGATCAGCACGAGGATCGTCTGGTTGGGCCGCGTGATGGCTCCCTGACAATAGCTCAGCGCCAGGTTGATGTCGGTGCCGCCACCCAATTGCACGCCAAAGAGCAG
>JBBQSR010000647.1:0-2087 GCA_038234855.1 Ktedonobacterales bacterium
TCGGCGCGGTTCGTCTCGTAGTGCGGATCGCCCGCGTGGGCATTCACCGCGACGATGTGGCCGTGCTCGAAGGTCAATCCCTGCTGGCGCGTCAGTTCGTCGAAGCGTTGCTGCACGGTATATTCGGTCAATTCGGCATTATCGGCGGCGAGTTGGTCACGCACCCACGCCAGCAGTGCGTCTTTCGCCGTGAGGATGCGGCGGCTCGCGTCGCGGTGCGAGGCGATCTGCGAGGGGCTGAGCGCGGCCTCGAAGCGTTGCGCCAGATTGGCGGAACTGACGACCTCGACCCCCAGGCTGCGGATCAGGTCGACCGTGCCCGCGTCGACCCGCGCAGTAACGGGGATGGCGTTGTCGGGCGAATATTCCATCGCCACGCGCCGCGCCCCCGCCAGCGTCTCGCGTAACATGCTGTGCAAGTCGTTCCACGTCTGGAAGACGCGGCGCGCTCCGGGTAACTCCGCCAGCACGTGCGGCTCGACCGCGCTGATGAGCGCCGTCGGCTCGCCCCGCGCAGGGATGTAGTAAAACCAGCGACGCGAAAAGAGCGCCCCGCTGTCGAGGTCGAGCACGCGATGCGCGATGGGGTTCGACCGACGAAAGTCGTAGAGCAGCCAGCCATCTAGCCCAGCGTCGCGGACGGCCCCGGCGAGATCGGTGATGCGTTGTGCGGCCATGGGTGAACGGTCCTTGTGCGAAAAATCTGCTACGCTTATTGTACCATTCACCCGCAGCATAGCCCGCGTGTCATGCTGCGTCGCGCTCAGGGGCAGGTCTCGGCGACGGGTGTGGGCGGGTTCACGGCGCGCAGCAAGACGGTCAGCAGCAAAGAGATGAGATAATCAGGGAGGCTGTGCGCTATAACAACGCAAGGGGAGGCGGATGACGGAAACGCAAAAACATGGCACGACGCCTAAGGCCGAAGCCACCCGCGCGCGCATCCGCGAGGTCGCCTTTCGCCTGCTGGCAGAGAAGGGCTATGAGGGGACGACGATGCGCGAGATCGCCGAAGCCGCCGGGACCTCTCTCGGCCTCGCCTATCGCTACTTTCCCAGCAAGGATGCGATCATCCTCGAACTGTATGGGCAGTTTCAGGGCGATCTCGCGCATGCCGTGGACACGCTGCCCCCGGTCGCCCTCGCCGAGCGGTTCTTCAGCGCCATGCGCGACCTGTTGGCGCTGATGTCGCCACATCGTGCCACCCTGGGGGCGCTTTTCAGCGTCTCGCTCAATCCGCGTTCGGGGGCGGGCGTCTTTGGCGAGACGGCGGCACCGGTGCGGCACGCTGCCCGCACGGCCTTCATCACCCTGGTGCAGGGTGCGCGCGACGCCCCCAAAGATCAGGCGATGCGCGACGATCTGGCGACGCTGCTCTATGGCATGCAACTCGCCCTGGTGCTGTTTTGGCTGCAAGACCCCACCGAGGGGGCGACGCGCACGGCGGCATTGCTGGCCTGGGTGCGCGATGTCTTGGCGCTGATCCGCCCCGCGCTGGCGCTGCCCCCGGTGCGCAAAATGCTGCTGCGCCTGGCGGTCATCGTCGGTCCCCTGCTCGGCGCGTGATGCACCGCTTCATGGCGGCCCACCGCCCTGCCGCGCCGACCTGGCTAGGCGGATTGGCTGGCACCGTAGGTGATCTGGCACTGAGATTGCCCCAACGACCTGCCGACAGCGTATAATAGAGGATACATCGTGAAGGAGATAGCCCTATGCCATTCAACCTCACACGCGCCATCGCACGGACGGCGGGCATCACCACCGCAGGCATCGCGGGGGGGGCGCTGGCCCTGGCGGCGCTCAACCGCCTCATCAGCCAGACAGCTCCCGCGCCCGACGCCCCGATGGGGACCGCGCCCGACCGCTATGCCTGGGCGGGGGGCGACTGCGCCTATTCCGTTGGTGGCAAGGGGCAGGCGGTCGTGCTGCTGCACGGCATCTATGCCGGGGCATCGTCTTTTGAGTTTCGCCAGATCTTTCCGCTGTTGCAGCACACTTTCCGCGTCTTCGCGCCGGATCTGCCAGGGTGCGGCCAGTCGACGCATCCGCAGCGCGTCTATGACCCTGAGGTATATATCGATTTCATTTTG
>JBBQSR010000648.1:0-2076 GCA_038234855.1 Ktedonobacterales bacterium
CCAGCGGACGCAACGGGTGATCACGGGTGGCCTCATCGCGGTGTGCGCGGTGCTCATCGTGGGCGTTGGTGTCCTTATCGTGCAGGGTACCCGGCCCGCTGTCGCGACCGTGGCAGTGCCCACCGTTGTCGCCACCGCAACGGCTACGGTTCCCCTCGCCGCCTGTGCCATTGCCCCCACCGATTTGCCCGCGACGATCGCTGCGCCCCCGTTGAGCAGCCAGCCGCGCGTCGCGCTCAGTCTGGGACTCGCGTACATTGATCTGGTGGTGGGCTGTGGTCCGACGCTCACCAGCGGTACCACCTTTACCGCGAACTATACGGGCTGGGTCCAGGGCGGCGCGAAGTTTCAATCCTCGCGCGATCCCGGCCAAAAGCCCATTGCCGCCACACTCGGCACGAAGATCATCCCTGGATGGCGGTTGGGATTAGTGGGGATGCATGTCGGGGGCGTGCGACGGCTGTACATTCCCCCCGCGCTGGCCTATGGCACCAAGGGTCGCTTACCCCAGATCCCCGCGAATGCGACGCTCATTTTCGATGTCGCGGCGCTAAGCTTGCCGTAAGGCACGAACATCTGCCGGTTGGTACGACGCTGCCTGCACGCCCCATCACGCGAAGAGGATATCCCCTGCCATGTTGAACTTCTTGAAAGACCTGGTGTTGTCCTGGTTTCACCATCTGGGCTACGTCGGTGTGGCCCTGGCGATGGCCATCGAGAGCTGTCTGATACCGCTGCCCAGCGAATTGATCATGCCGCTGGCGGGCGCGCTGACAGGGATGGCCTTTGCCCACTCCATCGGCTTCGCCAATGCCCCGTTCAACCTCGTCGGTGTCACCCTCGCGGGCGGCATCGGCAGCGTCATTGGGTCGGCGCTGGCCTACTACATCGGCGCGGCGGGCGGGCGACCCTTCATCTATCGCTTTGGCAAATACATCCTGATCTCGCGCCATGACTTCGAGTTGGCCGATAAAGCTTTTGCCAAGTATGGCAGCGCCATCGCGTTCTTTTCGCGCATGCTGCCCGTCTTCCGCACGTACATCTCGTTGCCAGCGGGCATCACGCGGATGAACCTGCCGCGCTTCCTGGCCTATAGCTTCTTGGGGTCGCTGCCGTGGTCCTTCGCGCTAGCCTTTGCGGGCTATAAGCTAGGGCAAAACTACGAGAGCATCGGCACCTTCCTGCACAAGTTCGATTATGCCATCATTGCTATCTTGGTGGTGTTGATCGGCCTGTACGTCTATCGCCACATTCGCAACGAGCGCGCCTATGCCGCCGAGGGTGCGAACGATGGCGCTGCTACGCTCAAGCGACCGCGCCAGTCCCGCACCGCTGATGATGGCACCTCGCTGCGGCGCTGAGCGCCTCGTCACGATAACCGAGCACCATCCGCTTGCTTGGACATTTGGTGCGGGCGTGTATACCGGATGTATGGTTGTTGCACCGACTGCGGTAACCGCGTATTTCCCTCAAGGAGACCACGACTCATGACGTTAGCCAAACCGTGGCTACGCAACATCATGGCGGCATCGGGCCGCCAAATGCTCAACAAAGTTCCCGAGATCACCCTCTACTTCTGGATCATCAAAATCCTCTGCACGACCGTCGGTGAGACGGCGGCGGACTTCCTGAATGCGAGCCTAAACCTGGGCTTGACCGGCACATCCCTGGTGATGGGGAGTCTGCTGCTCATCACGCTCGCTGTGCAGTTCACCCGCAACCGCTACGTGCCCAGCATCTATTGGCTGGCGGTCGTTTTGATCAGTGTCGTGGGGACGCTGATTACCGATAACCTCACCGACCATTTCGGCATCTCCCTCACGACGACCACGAGCCTCTTCGCCATCGCGTTAGCCGCCACCTGGGGGGCCTGGTACGCCAGCGAACGGACGCTTTCAGTCCACACCATTCACACGACGCGCCGCGAAACGTTTTACTGGCTGACGATTTTGTTCACCTTTGCCCTCGGCACGGCGGCGGGCGATCTCGTGGCGGAGAAGTTCGATGTGGGGTATGCGTGGTCGGTACTGCTGTTTGGCAGCCTCATCGCCGTGGTGGCCCTCTCGCACTTCCGCT
>JBBQSR010000649.1:0-2074 GCA_038234855.1 Ktedonobacterales bacterium
CCTATCCTCGTGCTCGGTACGATCTAGCTCTCTGATAATTGTACCGCGTCGGAGGGGGAGGCTGCTGGACGGGCGGCACGTTGCCGCGCTACGTGCAGCAGCCCCAGCCCTGTACCCGAGATGAACAGCCACGTGGGCAGCGCCAGCACGATACCCGTCAGGAAGAAATAGCGATTCACCGCATCTAACGTATTCAAGTGCATAGCAAATGCGCCGAAGAGTACGACGCTTAGGCTGGCGCTAAGAGGCGGCCAGAGTTGCGCGAAGAATGGCATGGGCGACCACCGCCCCAGCAGGCCATTCCGCCAGATGATGACGCTTCCCACTATGGCAACGGCAAAGACCAACATGGCCACCACTCCCCAGACAAACCCATAGCCCCGCACAAATGGCGTGTTATTCAGCGCCTGGGGTTGAATCACTGCAAAAGTCGAGATGATGATGACCAAAACATCGGCAACTACTACAATACCCCAGATGACGCGCCCCACCTGCGACCGCTGCACGGCGGCCAGTCCCACATACATCAACAACTCCGCTACCTGCGCTGCGGTGAAACTGCCCACGGAGATGACTTTGCCAACATCACTGCCATCAATGAAACGCTCTGGAAGATTGACCATGAGACAAGCGACCGCGACGAAGGCCATGATACCGCCTAGCCGTACCCATCCCTGTGGTGACATACGTTCCCCCCATGTCGTCTTGCGTTGTGCGAAGCGTTCCCTGCTCGCGGTGATGAACACATCGGGCAGGGTCGTCAGCAACCAGACCAGCACGCCCCAGCCGCCCTGCGTGTGCCACGCCGCGCGGCAGCCATCGCGGAAGACCTGGGTCATCTCGTGGCCGAAACGCTGGCGAAAGGCGGCGGGGTACAGGCGCAAGAGGCCGGTATAGGTGGCCAGCGCCAGGGCGACGCTGCCCCGGTCGCGCGGTAGTGAGCGCGTCATCGGCTGCCCTCCACCGCACCGCCGGGCAACGCGCCGCCATCGTCGCCCAGCAGATGCTTGGCCTGGGCTTGCCGCACCAGCGCCGCCAGCCGCAGCGCCTCCGCCGACACGACGCGCTGGCCAAAGCCCGTCAGGCGATAGTAGCGCCGCCGCTCGTCGTCGAGCGCGGGGTCGGGCCGCTCGTCGGCCTCGGCGATCAATCCGGCGTCGAGCATCTGGCGGATCGAGCGATAGAGGGTGCCGGGTCCCAGTCGCGTCTGGCCCTCGGTCGCGCGCGTGACCTCCTGCATGATGCCGTAGCCGTGGCGGTCACTCCCCGCCAGCGCCAGCAAGATGTGAAAGACCGCTGGCGTCAGTGGCAACAGCGCCCGTGGGTCGGTTTCCTCAGCCATCGTCTCGCCCTCACTAACCATCTCGGATATATCCATTATAGACTGATATGATGGGTATGTCAAGGCATCCCATCCATTTGCATGCACGGGAGAGCTGGGGCGAGACGCCGTGTCAGGGTTGGGGCGTCGTCGCCACGACGGTGAAGTAGCGCCGCAGTTCCTTGGGCTTGCCAAAGACGTAGAGGGCGTGGCGGGCACGCGAGACGGCGATGTAGCCGAGCCGCTTTTTCAGCGAATTCCCCGTCATGCCGTCGAGTTCCACTAAGATGACCACATCGCTATCCAGGCCCTTGACGGCGTGCAGGGTAGTAATGCGCACGCTCTCTTTGTCGCGCGGCAGGTCGTCCTGGCTGCGCTCGCGCAGGGGGCAGATGGCGAAGTCGCCGATCTTAGTGCGGCGAAAGAACGCGCTGGCCTTCACTTTGTTTTTGCCGGTGCCCGCGCGCTGACGACGGCAACTGATGATGAGGATGTTTTGCGGCAAGACCTTCTCGTGATTGATGAGCATATCCAGATAGTGCGTCAGTTGGGCTTCCTCGACCTTGGTGCGGCGCGTCGCGTCATCGGTGAGCCGCGCGATGCGCTCCTTAGCGGCGGCGCTGTGCGCGTTGCCCAGCGCGGGCGATTCGACGATGACGGGGATGCCATCGGGGTTGAGCGCGCTGGCGGGCAGCGGCACGAGGGTGTGGTTGAGCCGCTGCATCTGCTGGTAGATGGCGCGGGTGTTGCGCA
>JBBQSR010000650.1:0-2050 GCA_038234855.1 Ktedonobacterales bacterium
GCGCGGTGGCCTGCCACCCCTCCACATCCACCGTCTCCACTTCATCCCGCAGCGACTCGAACATCTTCTTCCCCAGGGACCGCCCGCCGCCGTCCCACCAGAAGCCGAAGTCGCGGGGCGTGGCCGGACCGTAGGTCCGCAAGTAGCGCCGGGTGACCTCTTGCTGCGCCTCCTGCGGATCCCACTCCGGCCAGTCTTTGAGCCAGTTGTGGGGGTTGGCAAAGGTATGCGTGCGTCCCTCACTCGGCCCGAAGCACAGATCGCCCCGGAACATCGAGGGCTTCCAGAGCGTCCCCCAACTGGACCCCAGCAGCGCTTTGGCCACCTCCGGTGCCTGCATCCGCTCCGCCACGCCGCTCGCCAGCGCTTCTCGCGTCATCGGCGCCGCGCCCAGCACTTCCGGCACCGCCCGCAAGAACGCGTCGTACTGCACCTCGGTAAACCCCAGTTGGAGGAAGTAATGGAGCCGGTGACGCCCGCCTTCCGCGCCCCGCGCCGCGACCACCAGCGGCAAATCCTCGGCGGCAAAGACATGAATCGTCCCACGCATGGCCCATGTCTTGACGAGCGAGCGATCCTGCCACAGCGCCCGCTGCACCTGCTCCCGGGTCAGCCCATCCACCCGCGCCCCCATCGCCAGCTCGGCAGCGGACATCACCTGCGCCTGCACGCCGATCAGGCGCTGCACAGCTTCCAGGAATCCCGCACGGCCCAGGCGCGGCGCGAGGCCCTGCTGCGCCAACCGCCAGGCCGTCACCTGAGCCCACGTTAATTTCAATGATGCCATGGTGACCTCAACTTGGCGCTGGAAAAGGGCGCGGTGCTCTGCGCTGCCTGCCGCAAGCGCGACTGCGGCCAGGCCGTAGGCTCCCAACTGGAACGATAGTTCCCCCCACGGTGCAGGTCGAGGAAGCTTACTCAGGCCAGGTGCGCGCGCAGGAAGGCCAGGGTCCGCTCCCAGGCCAGTTGCGCGGCGGCGGCGGCGTACTCGGGGCGGTTGCTCTCGAAGAACCAGTGTTTGGTGTTCGGGTAGGCATAGATTTCGGCGGTATGGCCGGCGGCTTTCATGGCGGCTTCGACCGCGCGGATCGGTTCTTCGGGTTCCCATTCGTCGTTCGGCGCGATGTGCCCCTGCAGGGCGGCATTCGTGTAATCGTGGTAGTTGCCGGGCTTCCCGCCGTACCATACGCCACTATAGAAGATGACGACGGCCGTGACTTCGGGGCGCAGGGCGGCCAGCCAACTGGCGTAGGTGGCGCCCATCGAGAAGCCGATGGCGGCGACGTGGGGACCGGTAACCGTGGGGCTGTGGAGGAGATAGTCGAGGGCGACCTGCTCTTTCGCGATGCCGGTGTCTCCGCTATCTTTTTCAAAAGCGGTGACGAGGGCTTCGGCGGCGGGGATGCTGTCGGCGGTGCGCCCATCGTACAGGTCGGGAGCGAGGACGGTGTAGCCTGCGGCGGCGAGGCGGTCGGCCACGCCGGTGAAGAACGAGGTGAGCCCCCACCAGGCGTGGCCGAGCAGCACTCCCGGCCCGCTGCCCCCTTCCGCCGGGGCGTAATAGGCGCGCACATTGCTGCCTTCAGGATCGATCTGGATGAAGGTACCCATGGTGTTGGTTCTCCTTGTTGGTGATGGGGTATGAAGGCCCAGCCATACTCGCTGGATTTGCCAGCGCCGATCCGCGGTCCTATGTCCTGCCTATTATAGCACATTTGTTCAACATTTTGAGTCATCGCGTGACCTGACGACCGGGTGAGCGGTGACTCTTGCGCGGGCGTTGGATCTGCGACATTCCCGGGTTCGATGTCCGAAAACGGCGAGAAAGCCGGGCCGATTTGCGCTACAATAGAGGCATGCACACCTCTTTGTTACTGGACGCGCATAGTTGTTACCAGGCGCTGCTCAGCCGGGACCCGCGCTTCGACGGGCTGTTCTACGTGGGCGTGTCCTCCACCGGCGTCTACTGCCGCGTCGTCTGCCCGGCGAAGAACCCGCGCCCCGAAAACTGCACCTTCTTTCCCAGCGCCGCCGCGGCCGAGGGGAGCGG